>DASYJJ010000191.1:0-3983 GCA_035996605.1 Rhodanobacteraceae bacterium | reverse complement strand
CTCGATCTAGGCAACGCGTGCGTATCCGGTCGCGACCTTCGGCTCGTCCCGCATGGCCGGCGAAGCGCTGCGCATTCGGCGCAGTGCGCGGTTCAAGGTGCGCAAGAATCCGAGTGCCGCTCCGGTCGAACGAGTATTGACGGTGAAAGAGACCGTGTCGGCATTCGCGCACCCTGCGTTGAAAGCGATCGGCCAGCATCGTGTATTGCTGACGGCGGGTCTCGTCGCGACGATCGTGATTCCGTTTTTGCTCGGTGGCGCGCGTACGCTTTCAACGGCGTCTGAGATTGCTGCCGAAGGCTATGCAGCGCTCCTGCTGCTCGTCACCACGAGCTGGCTTGCGCGCGCGCTCAAGCTGCATCTGCTCCTACGTCGACTCAAAACACCGACTCCTTTCGCTCGTTCGCTCGGCATCTCGCTCGCGAGCGATCTCGCCTTCGCGGTGACGCCGGCGGGCGTCGGTGGATATGTGGCGAGCGTTTATTACTTGAAGCAAGCAGGCGCATCCACCAGCGGCGCTGCGACGATCACGACCATGGATCAGTTCAGCGATCTGGTGTTCTTCGCAATCTCGGTTCCGCTCGCGGCGCTCGCCCTCGCCGGCTCGGGCCAGCCGCAAGCCGTGACCACCGCATCGCTGATTGCGGCCGCGCTGACAAGCGCGCTACTCGTCGCGATCTGGCTCGCGCGAGCGCGAATTTCATCATTCCTGACCACGCCGACCGCGTTGCCGGATCGTCCGTCGCGGTTGCAGCAAGGCTGGCATGCACTGCGGACTTTTCTCGCGAGCATGAGCGCGCAGATTTCTCCAGTCGTCTCCAGCGAGCCGATATTTCTATTTTGGATACTCGGTTTGACTGCGCTGCAATGGCTGACCCGCTACGGCGTGTTCTGGCTGACGTTGCTTTTGCTTGGCCACGCTGTCTCGTTCGCGCTCACATTTCTATTGCAAGTCGCGGTGCTGCATGCGGCCGTCTGGACGGGCATACCGGCAGGCGGTGGCGGCGCGGAGCTCGGCCTCACCGCAACACTCGCACCCTGGATTGCACCCGCGGATACGGCGACCGCATTGATCATCTGGCGCGCGGCGACGCTGTATACGTCCGTGCTCGTCGGATCGATCGCGATCGTCGTGCTCGCGAAAAAAAACGGTGGCGATGGGGTGCCGGACCCGGATGCATCAGATCGGACGTGAAGCCGCGTCGTGCATGTACTTACGCGCCAAACGCGGTTTTCCGGATATCGCGATACCACGCGCGCGCATGCGCGACCTCTTCGCGCGCGGAACTCGTCCGAGCCTGGGATGTCTCGTCAGCCGGTGCACTGATCGCGCGAATTGCGCGTCCTGCGATTTCGAATCGACCTCGTATCGCGAGTGCATCGTCCGGCGCGAGCATGCTGTAGCACACGCTTTCGTAGACCGGCGCGGACGCCGTGCGACCACTCAGTGTCGCGACGATCGCCGCCGCGCACTGCACTGCCTGACTGCACGCGGCCGAGGCTGACTTCGGCATCGCATCGGCGATGCACGCGTCGCCGATGACGTGGATTCCCGCAACGAGCTGCGATTCGAATGTGGCCGGGTCGATCGGACACCAGCCGTGGCCCGTTGCGAGTCCCGCCGCGACGGCGAGCTCACCTGGCGCTTGTGGTGGAATGATATTGGCGACCGCAACGGGCTGTCCGCCGTTCGACGTGTGCAATATCTTTTGCGCCACATCGACGCGCAGGACCGCGCCGCCGTCGAGCACCGAGATCCATTCCACAGTGTCGCCGTAATGCGCTTTCCATGCAGCCGTAAAGACGTCCTGACGCGGAAAGTGATTGTTCGCGTCAAAAATCAGTACCTTCGATCGCGGTTTGTGCTGTTTGATGAATCCCGCGATCAGGCTCGCGCGTTCGTACGGGCCCGGAGGACAGCGTATAAGGCCGGCCGGCACGCTGATCGCGACGATTCCGCCGTCGCGCATCGCGCGCAACTGCATCGCGAGCAGTTCCGTTTGCGCGCCGGCGTTCCACGCATGCGGCATGATCGCGGATGCGGATTCGTCGTAGCCCTGCGGCGTTCCCCATAGGAATCTGATCCCCGGCGCAACGACGAGACGATCGTACTCGATCGCGGCGCCGCTTTCCGTTCGCACACGGCGTCGGTCGGCGTCGACTGCGACGACGCGGTCGCGCACGAATCGCACGCCCGCGCGCACGAGTTCCGCGCGATCGACGGAAAGCGAAGCCATCGTGCGCAGCCCAACCAGCGCTTCGTTGCTCATCGGACACGTCACGTAGCGATAGTTCGCATCGATGAGTGTCACGTCGATGCGCGGATCGAGACGGCGCGTCGCTAGCGCACACGTCGATCCTCCGAATCCGCCACCGACGATGACGACGCGTGCTTTCGGGCGCGCCGGAGCGGTGGATGAATGCGCGCGTGTCGCCGCGCCCGCACAGGCGAGCGCGGTCAGCCGAAGAAAATCGCGCCGGCGCATGTCATTCCCATTCAAGTTCCTGGTAGGCGCGCGAGACGTTGTGCGCGTGCGCCGTGTCCCACAGCAGCCAATGCGATCGCTCGCTTGCCGCAACCTCCGCCGCTGCCTGCTCGATCGAGCGGCCTTCGGCAAGCGCCTTGCGCACGCCGTCGCGAACCGCCTCGAGATAGCGCCGTTCCGGATCCAGCGCAGTCGCGGCATCCCGCGTTGCAGCGCCGTGCCCGGGCACGATGATCGCGGCGTCGACGCGTGCGAGCTGATCGATGTCGGCTAGCCAGCCGACGACGCTGCCGTCGAGCGCCGGAATACGTTCGCGAAACACGAGATCGCCGGTCCAGAGCACACGCGTTCGGTCGTCCTGCACGGTGAGATCGCAATCGGTGTGCGCCTTCGGCCATGCCTGGAGTTTCAGACGGCGTCCGCCGAGATCAAGCTCCAGCGTCGTCGTCACGGTCTTGTCGGGGCCGATGATCTCGGCGGATGTCGCTGGCGCATCGAGATCGTCGGCGTAGTGCTCGACGAAAAACGCGCTGTCGCGTTTCAGCGCGGCGACGAGAGCAAAGTGGCCGACAAAAATCGGCCGATCGTCCTTGAATGCCGCATTGCCGAGAACATGATCGACGTGATCGTGCGTGTTGATCACATAGCAGACGGGCAAATTCGAATGGCGCCGCACCGACTCGCGCAGCGCACGCCCGATGCGCATCGATCCGCCCGTATCGACAACGGCGACGCAACGTGTGCCGACGATGAAGCCGACGTTCGCGATGTCGTCGTGACCCGGCGCATCGAGCGCGAGCATCTTTCCGAAATGGACGAATATGCCCGGAGCAATTTCGCCGACATCCAGCGCGGTTGGTTTTTCAGCGTGAGCGGCGACGCCCGCGCAAACCATCAGCAGCATCAACGCAGCGCGCGCGCGCCGCTTCGTCGAATGGTGCGCGCTCATCGCGCGTGCGTCAGAGGCCGCCACCGCTCGCCGCGGGAGAACCATTCCACGTGGCCGTGAAATGCGCTTGCTGCGAGTCGACGGCTTCGATCGTGACGGGTGCAGTCAACGCGCGATCGCTGGCGATGCGGATCGTGGGATTTTCGCTGAGCGAGATGCCGGTGTCGGCTTCGAGCAGTGTCTTGCCTTCGGCGCTGAGACGTATATGCGAGACGTAGTGCGGCGGAATCGCATCGCCGCTGATTGGATCGATCTGAAAGCCGGAATGGTTCGGATGGCGGATGCTGACCTGCAGAGACTTCGCATCCGGCGACGGATGAAAGCGGATCTCGCCGAGCTTGCCGCCCGTCGCGGCATTCGGCGGAGACGAACAGCCGCCCGCGGCGTTGACCCAGACGCTGCGCATTTCGAGTCTGCCGTCGTCCGTTTCGGCGATCGCGCGCACCGACGTAACGCGGTCGATGCGCACGCGCAAGTCGATCTCGTCGATAGGCACGCCGTGCTCGAAGTCGATCGTCGAAGCCAGCGGCGACGGATTATGGTCGATG
>DASYJJ010000190.1:0-2114 GCA_035996605.1 Rhodanobacteraceae bacterium | reverse complement strand
CCGACCTGAACGAGCGGCTGGCGCAGGTGCCTTTCGTCGCCGGCGAGCGCTACTCGGCGGCGGACATCACCGCGTTGGTGACGGTGGACTTCGCGAAAGCGCTCGAGTTGTCCGTGCCGGCGGACCACGCGGCGCTGAAGCGCTGGTACGAGGCCGTGTCCAGCCGTCCCAGCGCTGCCACCTGATACTCACGGCAGGGGAATTGCCAGGAAGGACACGCGCTTTGTGCTGTAAGGAATGTCCGACCGGCAGATGGCAGAACGGACGACAGGCGCGGCCGGCGATCAGCCGCTATCCTCACGAATACTGGTGGCTCATTTGCCGACGACTGCAAGGAGACGACGATGGATTCAGTTCAGATCGAGAGTTCGGGGAAGCTCGCGGCACTCGCCAAGTGCGCCCATCCCGATTGCACTTGCACGGTAACCGACGGCGAGCGCTACTGCAGCGACTTCTGTCTCGAAATCTCGCAAGCGGATAGCGCAAAGGACGAGGCCGGGTGCAGCTGCGGCCACCCGGAATGCACCGCGACCGTTGGCGCCGGTGTCGCGCCGGTCGGGCCGTTTACCAGCTGACGACTCATCCGCGGCTTCACGGGTTGTTCGCGCCACCGCCGCGCGCGATCCATTCATCGACGATCTTCTCGAGCACGGCGAGCGGCATCGAGCCGTTGTCGATCAGCACCGCGTGGAAATCCTTGACGGCGAAGCGTGCGCCGAGCGCGCTTTCGGCGCGCGCACGAAGCTCGCTGATCTTGCGGTAACCCATCAGATAACTTAGCGCCTGGCCGGGAGTCGAGAAGTACCGGTCCACCTCGCTCACGGCGAAGTCCTTGTCGAGCCCGCCCTGTTCGCTCATGTACGCGATCGCTTTGTCGCGCGGCCAGTTGTCGGCGTGGATACCGGTATCGACGACGAGGCGCGCCGCGCGGAAGAGCTGCGCCTGAAGCTGGCCGTAGCGCTGGTAGGGATCCTTGAAGAACCCGAGGTCGTAGCCGAGCTGTTCCGCATAGAGCGCCCAGCCCTCGGCATAGACCGCGTTGAAGTTTGCCTGCGATCGCCATGGATGCAGGCCCTCGATCTCGGCCGCACGCGCAATTTGCAGATGATGGCCCGGCACGGCTTCGTGCAGGAAGAGCGTTTCGACGCGCCACTTCGCCTCGCTCGCGTAGCCGAGCGCGTTGATGGTGAAGTAACCGCTGGTGCCGAGCGCAAGCGAGCCGGTCTGATAGTTCGCCGCGGTGCTGCTCGCCGCCTCCGCGGGTGTCATCGCGCGCACTGCATAAGGCATGCGCGGCACGTTGTGAAAGAGCTTGAGAACTTGCGGATCGACGCGGGCCGGCATCGCACGATACGCGGCAAGCACGGCGTCGGTAGACTCGAAGAAGAACGTCGGATCGGTGCGCATGTGCGCGATGAATTCATCCGTCGATCCCTTGAATCCCACCCCCTTCGCGAGTGCGCCGATCTCCGTGCGCAGGCGCTTTACCTCGGCAAGTCCAAGCGCGTGGATCTGCTGCGCGGACGTGCCGCGAATGATGCGCGAGCGAATGATGAATTCGTAGTAGCGAGCGCCGCCGGAGTACGAGGCGAGCCCTGCAGCCTCGGGCGCCTTCGGCCGATACTCGTCAATGACGTAGGCCTTGAAGCGCCGCAGCGCGGGCTGGTAGTCGTCGGCGACCGCGCGCCGTGCGTCCGCGAGGAGGGCCGCACGCTCCGCTTCGGGAACGCTGTCGGCCATGCGTGCAAACGGTGTGAGCAGCGGACTCGCCTCGACGTTCTCGACGAGATGGGCGTCGATCGCCGCCGTGACGCGGTCGAGGACGGGCTTCGTGCTCATCCAGCCGCTCGCCAAGCCCGGCTTCAGCCGCTCGATCGTGTCGTCGACGAGCTTCGGCGTCGCCCGGATGCGCTTCACGTAGTCGCGATAGTCCTCCGTCTTTCTGAACGGGGTGATCTGCGCGGCGCGCGGCAGGAAGGTCTGCAAGCCGCCGAGCGTGCTGAGGACGAGCGCATCCGCATCGGTAAATTCCTGGCCTTCGACGGCGACTTCCGTCTTGTTGAGCAACAACTCGTAGGAGATCCGGTCCTGTCCGTGCAGGGCCCTGGGATCGA
>DASYJJ010000189.1:0-6145 GCA_035996605.1 Rhodanobacteraceae bacterium | reverse complement strand
ATGTGCACGCGCCCGAAGATCTTCTCGTCGAGGCCGACGGCGCGCCGCGCCGGATCGACAAAGCGTTCTCGTGGGAACACCCGTTCGCCGCGCACGGCATGCTGCAGAGCGTGATCCGCAACGCCTGGGCCGGCGATCCGTATCGCATCGACACGCTGCTGCTGTTCATGTCCAACATGGGCTGGAACTCGTCGATGAATACGACCGAGACGCGACGCATGCTCTGCGATCGCGACACGGCGACCGGCGAATACCGCATTCCGCACATCATCTATGCCGACGCGTACGCCTCGGAAACCGTCGCGTTCGCCGATCTCGTATTGCCCGACACGACTTATCTCGAACGCCACGACTGCATCAGCCTGCTCGATCGCCCGATCTCCGATGCCGACAGCGCAGCCGATGCGATCCGCCAGCCTGTCGTTGCACTCGATGCGGAAAAAACCGGGCGCGACGTGCGACCGTTCCAGGACGTGCTGCTCGATCTTGGCGCGCGCCTCGGGTTACCCGGACTCATCGACGAAAACGGCCACGCGAAATATCCGCGCGGCTATGCGCAGTACATCGTCGAACACGAGCGCTCACCCGGCGTCGGACTTCTCGCCGGCTGGCGCGGCGCCGAAGGCAGCGCGGCCGGCATCGGCGCGCCGAATCCGGATCAGCTCGCGCGCTACATCGAGAACGGCTGCCACTGGCATCGCGAGGTACCCGCCGCCGCGCGCTATTACAAGATGGCGAATCGCGACTACCTCGAATGGGCGAAATCGCTCGGCTTCGTCGGGTCGACCGAGCCAATTACGCTTCAGTTCTATGCCGAAACACTGCAGCGATTTCGTCTCGCGGCACAAGGTCATGGCGCGACCCAACCGCCCGCTCGCGATCGCGCGCGCGTCGAGCGCTATTTCGCTCCGCTTCCGTTTTGGTATGCGTCGCTGGAAGGAGACGAGTCGTCGCGCATTTCTTCGGCAGAACGTCCGACGACATATCGTGTTCCACAATCACCGCACCGCACCCCTTCTCCCCTTGCGGGAGAAGGCCGGGATGAGGGGTCAGCGCCGAAGGTGCCGCCCGCAACGCAAAACCTTCCCTCATCTAAATCCTCTCCCCTTCCAGGAGAAGAATTCAAAGCGTTCCCGCTCAGCGCCATCACGCAACGCCCCATGTTCATGTACCACGCATGGGGCTCGCAAAACCGCTGGCTTCGCCAGATCGCAACACGAAACGCGCTCTACGTTCATCCCGACACGGCGCGCGATTCAGGCATCGACGACGGCGACTGGATCTGGATCGTCGCGCCACGCGGACGCATCCGCGCGCAACTGCGCACGCACACGGCAACGGCGCCGGGCACCGTCTGGACCTGGAACGCGATTGGAAAACGCAAGGGCGCGTGGAAACTCGCCGCCGGCGCACCGGAGTTCCACGACGGATTCCTGTTGAATCACCTCATCGACGAGCAGCTGCCGCGCGATGCAGAAGGCGTGCAGCGCGCGAATGCGGACCCTGTCACCGGCCAGGCCGCTTGGTTTGATCTGCGCGTTCGCATCGAGCGCGACAATATTTCGCAAGAACCCGGACATCGCATCGAAGTGATCGCCGGGAACGACGCCGCATGACAGCTAACGCGTGGATCACGCTTGGCATCGTGATCGGCGCGATCGCGTTGTTTGCGAGCGAAAAAGTGCGCGTCGACCTGGTTGCGCTGATCGTGCTTGCGTTGCTCGCAGGACTCCGCATCGTTACGCCGGACGAAGCGCTTGCGGGATTCAGCAACGAAGCAACCGTGACCGTCGCCGCGATGTTCGCGCTCAGCCTCGGCATCGAACGCTCCGGCGCGCTCGAGCCGCTGGTCGCTGCACTCACGCGGATCCGTCAGCCGTGGCTGTTGACTCTCGCGCTGATGCTGACGATTGCCCCGATGGGCGCATTCGTCAAGAACATCGCGCTCGTCGCGACGTTCCTGCCGCTCGCGTTGCGTGTGTGTGCCCGCTCGCGCACGTCGCCTGCGCGCGTGTTGATGCCGATGTCGTTCGCGGCGCAGATGGGCGGCGTGTGCACGCTGATCGGAACCTCGTCGAACCTCCTCGCCGACAGCCTCGCGCAGAAACACGGCTTGCCGGCGTTCGGTGTCTTCGAGTTCACGAAGATGGGCGCGCTGCTCGCCGTCGCCGGCATCGCATACCTGATGCTGATCGGCCGCTGGCTGCTGCCCAAAGAAATCGACGCCGATGCTCCGGCGGAGACCGAGATCGGCAAGTACGTCACCGAGCTCAAGGTGACGCCGGAGTCGCCGCTGCTCGGCAAGACCATTGCCGATATCAAGCTCGGTGAAAAGCACGGTGTTTATCCGCTCGAACTCCTGCGCGGCGATCGACATGTCTGGTCGCCGCGCTCGCAACAGATCGAGGCCGGCGATGTGCTGCTCGTGCGCGGCGCGTGGGAAAAGATCGAGGATCTGCGCAAGCGCGCCGAGCTCGAGATCGATCCCGAAAACCGTTACGGACCCGATCACGGCCAGGCGCGCGTGCTTGTCGAAGCGATGGTCAAGCCACAAAGCATGGTCGTGGGCAATACGCTCGGCGAGTTGCAGCTGCAGCGCAACTTCGATGCGATCGCACTTGCGATCCATCGACGCGGCCGCGTGCTGCGCGAAAAACTGCGCGACGTGCGCCTCGACGGCGGCGACGTTCTGATGCTGCTGGTCGGCGGCGACGGCGCCGACACGCTGCGTGCCGACGAGCACTTCGTGGTGCTGAGCGAACGCGAGGATACGCGCCGTTTTTCGCGGCGAGCGATCGCGGCGATGGCGATCATGGCTGCGGTGGTTACCGTTTCAGGATTGCACTGGCTGCCGATTCCGATTGCTGCGGTCGCCGGCGCGGTCGCGATGGCGATCTTCGGGTGCTTCGGCCGCAAGGACATCTACGAAGGCATCGACTGGAAGATCATCGTACTGCTCGCGGCGATCCTGCCGCTCGGCACTGCGATCGAGAACAGTGGCCTCTCGCAGCGCTTGGTCGATGCGGGACTTGGACTTGTTGGCGCGCACGGACCGCTCGCCGCGCTCCTCATGACCTATCTTCTGACGGCACTCCTGACGGAACTCATGGGCCACAATCCCGCGGTAGTGCTGATGGTCGGCATCGCCATTGGCATCGCGCACACGATGCATGCCGATCCGCGGCCGTTCGTGATCGCCGTCGCGTTCGCCGCGGCAACCTCGTTCGCAACGCCGGTCGGCTACCCAACCAACACGATGGTGTATTACGCCGGTGGCTATAAATTCACCGATTTCATGAAGATGGGAATTCCGCTGATCGCGCTGTTCTGCGCGTTGTCGATGCTGCTGATCCCGTATTTCTGGCCGCTGCAGCCGTGAACGGTCCGCTCTGTTCCACACGCGAAAAACGCGGCATGCGCGAGGCAGTCGTCGCGCTTCGTTCTGAATCGAAGTCGCGCGGACGCGACGATTGTCCGCAGCGATCATGACGCCTTGTTCGATCCTCGCCAGCATGCTGCTCGCAGCTCCAGCGGTGCACCATGACGATTGGCAAGCGCAGATCGAGTTGCCGGGGCCGGCGCCCGCCTATCGGTTGCTGCTGGATGACGAGCTGACCGCTGCGCTCGGCCAGCAGGGCGCTTCGCGAGCAGACATCGTCGATGCGGAAGGCCGGACGATGCCGCGAGGCAGCATGCAGCAACTCATTCCCCGCGACGGCGGATCGGTCTCGCACGAAAGCACGCTGACGCTATCGAACACATCGGAACGGAATGTGCGGCCACCGAGCTGCGATCAGGGGCCGCGTCCCGACGACTGCTCGATCTTCGAACCCGCGCCGAGCCGTCTGCCACGCGGTGTCGGGCAGATGTCAGTCGGAGCGGTCGCCTCCGGGCGCAGCGCCGGCGGCGCTCTCGGCGGGGCGACTCTGTCGAGCCGCCCGGCGAACGACATCGGTCACGTTCCTTTGGCTTTCAGCGTCGTTACAGCGCAGCTGCCGAGCGAGACCCTCGAATGGTCCAAGCCAACGCTCGTACTGCAGTGGACTTCGACGCTCGCGCCGGACGCCATCACCTGGCAGATTGGTCGCAATGTCGCCACGGTGACCGAAGCCGATCGCAACGCACTAGCCGGACGCGACGGCGGTACGAGCATGGCTGCGTTGCAGCGTGTGTGGTGGCGCAACGGGCGCTTCGACAAATTCGGGCGTCTCAAAGCGACGTCGAACGGCGCAGGTGAATGGGAAGCCGAGGTACCGCTCAACTGGAACGACGCCGCGCAAACGCTCGAGATCGGCAGCGCTCCGACCGGGGCCGTCCACGCGCTGTCGACGCGAGTCAAGGGCGATGTGCATGAAATCGTCGATGGCGAGACGTCACCGGACCGCGCGCTTGCATTGACGGCGCGGGCACCGGGCATCTGGCACATCGAGGATCCGTGGCCGCGGACGACCATGGAAGTCGTTATAGCCATCGATGCGAAGCAGGCCCTCATGGCGACGGATGCCGGAATCGATCGGCTGCAATTCGTGCTGCGCAGCGAAAGCGGCGCCGAAAAGCCTTTCTGGCTGAGCCCATCGATGCGATCGACCTATACGTTTTACGACCCAAAGCAGAACTGGACCGAATTGCAATTGCTGACGCCTCCGAACGACTTCGGCGCGCCGAAACTCTCAGCGCGCTACAGCGTGGCGATGCTCTGGTTCGAGAATCGCGGCACGCCGCCGTATGTTGTTCGTGCGGGCGCACTGAGCCAACGACGAAGTGACGAAGCGTCGGCGTCTTCGGCCGCATCGTTGTATGGATCGCCGGGGACGAAATCTGCAGCACCACTGGCGCGCGTGATGGACGTCCGCAAGGTCGGCACATCGGCAGATCCGCCGTCGCCGCAGGAGCTGCGAAAAAGCGACAATGGTCGCGCAACGCTGCTGATCGCTGCGATTGCCGTGCTTCTCGTCACGCTGCTGGCTGCCGCTGATCTTACATTGCGCCGGCGACTCGACGAGCTCGAGAATCGCCGATGATCACGATTCTTGCGGCGATCATGCTCGCGGCCGGTGGCGACGACACGTCGCAGACGCGCGCGTTCGCCATCGACGCGCCATCGGGCGCGGGACTGTTCCGCATCAAGCCGAGCGCGGAAGCGAGCAACGCGTGGGCGATGTCGGCGTTTCAAGCGGCAGCTGTGTTCGACGCGGACGGGCACTTTCTTCCTTGCGAACGCGTCCTCCGGAACGCGCTCATTTCACAGACGCGGCGCGAGCGCGTCATCGAAGGCCACTGGCTCAGCGACGATGAAATGGCATCGCTCGCGCCGATCGGCGGCTTCGCCTTCGACAAGGTGTGGGCGTTCGATCCACCGCCGCTCGACGAGGCGGAAAGGAACGTGTACCTCAAGATCGACTGGACCGACGCATCGACGCCGGACGCCGGCGAGGTGCAGATCGTCCCCGAGCATCTCAGTCGTGATGGCTCGGGCCCGCTGACGCACATGCGACTGTCGGATACGAATCCGCGAACATCAAAAAACCCGCGATCGCATTTCTACATCGACGGCATGCCGCTCGCGGGCCAGCTGCGCTTTGGGGGTACGCGGGGCGATCTCGTTGTGGAGCACGCCGTGCTCGATACCGCGACGATCCGGCCGTGGGCAAGGACACCGGTCGACGTGCCGGGCTGGATCATCTTCGAAGGCAACGGTCGCACGCCGTACGTGCTGCAGATCGGCTTCGACGCGACGACGTGCTACGGACTCATTCCGGCGAAGACAACCAGCCTCGCCGATGATCCCGACGCGCCGCCGGAAGCGACGGTTACGACCGAACGGCATGACATCGGCCGGCTCGGCAATCCGCCGCGTCAGCTCGAACGTCAGCAAGCGCAAAGCATGCAACGCTCGTGGATGAGCTGGGGCATCATGGTTGGCATCGGTTTCGTCGTGGCCTGCCTGCTGGCCATCGCGAGGGGTGCAGGTCAGCGACGCGGCCCCGACGCGTAAACCCGCCAACCGCTCCGCACGACCAGCACCACGGCGCCGAGCACGGCGACGATGCCGGTGGAAAGGACGACCGCGATCCGCCCTTCACTATCCATGTGCGGCAGAAACCACCAGTACACGCCGTTCGGAAGACCCGGCAAATACCCCGCA
>DASYJJ010000188.1:0-1999 GCA_035996605.1 Rhodanobacteraceae bacterium | reverse complement strand
CCGCTGATGACATTGACCGAGCATTTCGGCGGGAACCGCAGAACCGATTGGGGCATGAGCAAAGCAGGGACCGCAGCTTCGTTGCACGAACGCGCCGCGAAGCAAAGCGGGGGCGGGACAAAATCATGAACAGTCAACTCGCGATGGAAGCAGCCACTCCGGAAACCGATCAGGCGACGTGGGTCGATCGCTGCGGCGGGCTGTCCTACGGCGATTTCGTCAGCCGCTACCGCGATCCGCGCAAGCCCGTTGTTCTCACCGACGCGGCACGCGCCTGGCCGCTGTATGGACACGCGACTCCGGACGAAATCAGCCGCCGCTACGGCGATCACGTCGTGCGCGTGCGCGGTCATGACTACCGGTTGCGCGAGCTGATCGAACTGCTCAGGGCATCGACAACGGAGAAGCCAGGACCGTATCCGTGCAAGTTCGAGATCGCCAAGATGTTCCGCGAACTCGTGCCCGAGGTGACGCCACGCTTCGCTTACAGCTTGCCGGACCGGCAGGCCAATCGGCTGGTGCCGCAATCGTTGTTTTCGGGCGTCAACAATCTTGAGATCTTCTTCGGCGGCCCTGGCGGCGAGTTTCCCTATCTGCATTACGACGTGATGCGTCTGCATGCGTGGATCACGCAGTTGCACGGTGACAAGGAGTTCACTCTGTATGCACCGGATCAGGAACATCTCTTGTATGTGAACCCGGACATGCCGTGGCAGTCGAGCATCCGCAATCATCATCATCCGGACTACGGACAGTACCCACTGTTTCGTGAAGCGAAGCGGCAGACCGTCGTTCTGCACGCCGGCGACACGCTGTTCCTGCCGTGCGGGTGGTGGCACACCGCGCGCAGTGTCAACATGACGATCTCGGTCGCGTTCGATTCGCTCGGTCCCGACAACTGGCGCGATTTCATCGGTGACGTCAGTGCCGAGAAGCGGCGCACGGGCAAGCCACTGAAGGCGCTTGCGCTGAGCGTTTATCTGCATTCGCTCGGAGCGCTGTTATCCGTCGCGGAAGCATTGTTTGGCGCGAACAAGCCGATCGGGTGGGGTCAGCGGTGAGACGAACGATGGCCACTTCCGCCGTGATCACGACGGCATCGCCCTCGCTGCTGGACGCGTTCCTCGCGCACGCGCGCGCCGCGCCGCGTACTGAGGCGATACGCGACGGTGTACGCATGCTTGACTACGGCGCATTGGCCGACCGCGTCGCCGCATTCGCGCGCGCGTTGCGCGCGGCCGGCGTGCAACGCGACGATATCGTCGCAATCAGCAGCGAGCGCATGCCCGACACGATTGCGACCTTGCTCGCGATCATCGGATGCGGTGCTGCGTACCTGCCGATCGACCTCGATTTTCCGCCTGCGCGCATTGCCGCAATGCTCGGTGATGCGCGGCCGCGGACCGCCATCGGCAATACGGCGCTGCGTGCGCATTTGCCATCCACGGTGACGTGGATCGACGGTGCCGCGCTCGACTCGGCCGTTGTCGGTGCGTTCGATGAAGGCGAGCTCGCGTATGTGCTGTTCACGTCAGGATCCACCGGTCAACCGAAGGGCGTCGCGATGCGTCGCGCCTCGGTCGCGGGGCTCGTCGACTGGCATCGGCATCATCCGCGGCTCGGCAAGCCCGCACGCACGCTGCAGTTCGCTCCGCTCGGTTTCGATGTCTCGTTCCAGGAAATATTCACCACGCTGGCTACCGGCGGCACGCTGGTGCTGCCGAGCGAAGCGGAACGTCGCGATCCATACGCATTGCTCGCGTTGCTGAAACGCGAATCGATCGAACGCTTGTATCTGCCGTACGTTGGCCTCCAGGCACTCGCCGAAGCGGCGGCCACCGGTGGCGAAACGCCGGGCGCGCTGCGCGACGTGGTGACTGCGGGTGAACAGCTGCGCATCACACCGGCGATTCGCGCGTTGTTCGCTGCGCTGCCGGGCGCGGTCTTGCACAACCACTACGGCCCGACCGAGACACACGTCGTGACCGCGCATGAATTG
>DASYJJ010000187.1:0-3102 GCA_035996605.1 Rhodanobacteraceae bacterium | reverse complement strand
AAACAGGCGAGGATCGACGTGTGTTCGCGACGCTAAGATTTGTCGCGCTTGCGGCGCTGGCGGCCATCACCTACGGCGCACCGGCGAAGGCGACCGTTTACGTCGTCACCGCCAATCCGGACATGACATTCACGCCGGCTTCGATAACGATCTATCAAGGCGACGCGATCCGCTTCGAAAACGCCGGCGGCGTGCACAACGTGCACGCGGACGACAATACTTTCATCTGCTCGATCAACTGCAGCACCGAGAATGCCCCAAGCGATCAGCCGTGGAGCGTCATCGTGCGCTTCAACCAGGTGCGATCGATCGGCTATTTCTGCGATCAGCACGGCAATCTCCAGGGCGGAATGCGCGGCGCGGTCACCGTGATAGACCGCATTTTCGTCGATGGGTTCGACACGATGCCCGCGCCGGGATCGTGAGATCCTGCGCGCCTGCGCCGATGCGCGTAGGCGACACAACGGCGCTTGAATGACGCCGTTTGCGACGGAATCTAGCCGGTACCTCGCGCCGATTGCGCGCCTGGTCCACAATCCGCCCGGCTCGATCGAGAATCCCGTATGCCTTTTGACCTTCCCCCGGTTACCCGCGCGCTGCTGATCGCCAACATCGCGGTGTATCTATTGCAGATGTTGACCGGCGACGCGTTGCTGATCCATTTCGCGCTGTGGCCGCTTGGCCCATCGCGCTACGCGGACGTCGCGGGATTCGAACCCTGGCAGCTCGTGACGTACAGTTTTCTGCATGGCGGGCTCACCCACATCGCGTTCAACATGCTCGCGCTCTGGATGTTCGGTGGACCGATCGAGCGCCTGTTCGGCTCGCGGCCATTCGCGCTGTACTACTTTGTTTGTGTCATCGGCGCTGCGATCGCGCAGCTCTTGGTCACGGCCTACTGGACCGGCGGCTACTACCCCACACTTGGCGCATCGGGCGGCATCTTCGGGCTGCTTCTCGCGTACGGGATGATGTATCCGCATGCACGCATCCTCTTGTTGTTTCCGCCGATACCGATGCCGGCATGGTTGTTCGTGATCGGTTATGGCGCGGTCGAATTGTTCCTCGGCGTCACCGGCAGCGCGGCGGGCGTCGCGCATTTCGCGCATCTGGGCGGCATGGCGATCGGCTTCGTGCTGATCCAGTACTGGCGCGGCAAGCTGCCGGTGCGACCGCGGCGGATCTTGATGCGCTGAGCCGCAGCGCGCGCGTTTCCGCACCGATGCCGACTACGCTCGCCGACTGGCTCGACCATCAGCAACGCGTTCATCCTCGAGCGATCGAGCTGGGTCTTGATCGCGTTCGCACGGTCTGGAACCGGCTCGGATCGCCGCGACCCGCGCCATTCGTCATCACGATCGGCGGCACGAACGGAAAAGGTTCGACCGTCGCGTTTCTGGAAGCGATCTTGCGCGCGGACGGCAAGCACGTCGGCGCATATACCTCGCCGCATCTGCTCCGCTACAACGAGCGTGTGCGCATCGATGACATCGATGTCGGCGATGCTGCGCTGGTCGAGGCGTTCGAGCGCATCGAAGCTGCGCGCGGCGATATCGCGCTGACTTATTTCGAGTACGGAACGCTCGCCGCGTTCATATTGTTTGCGCGTGCCGGACTCGATGTCGCGCTGCTCGAAGTGGGTCTCGGCGGACGGCTGGACGCCGTCAACATCATCGATGCCGACGTCGCCGTGGTGACCACCATCGATCTGGATCACCAGGACTGGCTCGGC
This sequence comes from Rhodanobacteraceae bacterium, assembly GCA_035996605.1. Taxonomy (GTDB): domain Bacteria; phylum Pseudomonadota; class Gammaproteobacteria; order Xanthomonadales; family Rhodanobacteraceae; genus Dokdonella_A. Next base: position 1,370 of record DASYJJ010000187.1, on the reverse strand, counting down.
AATGATCGCGAAAGCATTGGCCGCGAGAAGGCCGGCGTTTTTCGCGCAGGATGTCCCGCGATCATTGGTGAAAGCGCGCCACCGCGCGGCCTTCTCGACGAAGCGACGCGGATCGGTGCCGCTCTCCTGATCGCGGAGCGCGACTTCCATGCGGAAGTCCGTCGCGACGATTGGCGCTGGAGCAGCGATACGACCGAGCTGATCCTGGCGCATCCGGCGCTGGATGCGCCGTCTCAGCACGCAAACGCGGCGGCAGCGATCATGGCGATACATACGTCGCGCGCTCGTCTTGGCTGGAATGCCGTCGCCATCGCGCAGGGCGTCGCCAGTGCGCGCGCGCCAGCGCGTCTGCAGCGCTTCGCCGGTTCGCCCGAGCTCATTATCGATGTCGCGCACAATCCGCAGGCAGCGCGCACGCTCGCGGCGTGGCTGACGACGGATGCAACGAAAGGTCGCACGTTCGCGGTGTTCGGCGCGCTGGCGGACAAGGACGTTCGCGGCATCGTCGAGCCATTGCTCGATGCGATCGATGCGTGGCAGCTCACGAGCCTCGCCGGTGAATCGCCGCGCGGCCTCGACGCGTCCGCACTCGAAGAGCTCGTGCGATCGGCGCGCTCCGGAATCGAAATCGCCGCCGTTCACGCCAGCGTCGAATCGGCGCTCGCGGCGGCGTTCGCGCTCGCGCGATCGGGCGATCGCATCGTCGCCTTCGGCTCGTTCTTCGTCGCCGCGGCGACGATTCGTTTTGCCGAGAAGCGCGGTCTCGTTTCGAGTTAACGCCGTTACAGCGGACGCCGCGGGTATAATCGCTCCGACTCTTCCGGGCGCCACTCTATGGATCTGTCGCTGAAACAACGTCTGCTCGGTGCGGTGGTGTTGATCGCGCTGGCCATCATCTTCGTGCCGATGTTCCTCTCGAGGCCGGCGCCGCAGCAGAGCTCCGAGACCGTCAATCTCGCCATTCCGCCCGCGCCGGATCGCGAATTCCAGAATCGCGTTCTGCCGGTCGATTCGGCGCAGGATGCCGCCAAGAACGCGCAACCGGTCAGCAGCCAGCCGCTCGCAACGGTCGACACGCCGCCGCGTCCGCCGGAGATCGCTCAGCCGACGGCGCCCGTGCCGGTCACCCCGGCTCCCGAAGCGGCCAAGCCCGTGACATCCGCGCCGACGCCGGCTGCCGAAGCGCCGAAACCCGCGCCGAGCGAACCCGGCCGCGCCGCGAACGGACATTTCTACGTGCACCTCGGCATCTACGCCGAAACCAAGAACGCGGACGACCTGGTCGGTGTGCTCAAGCAGGGCGGCTTCCCGGCGTTTGCCGAGGCTAGCGACTATCAGGGCAAACCCGCCGAGCGCGTGCGCGTCGGCCC
>DASYJJ010000186.1:0-5181 GCA_035996605.1 Rhodanobacteraceae bacterium | reverse complement strand
AGTCGTCGGCACCGCGACGACCGATGCGGGTGCGCAGGCAATCGGCGATCGCCTCGCCGCACACGGCGGTCTCGGCCGCGCGCTCAACGTAACCGACAGCGCGGCGGTCGAAACGCTTGTCGATAGCATCGCCGCAGAATTCGGCGCAGTGACGATCCTGGTCAACAACGCCGGCATCACGCGCGATCAACTCCTGATGCGCATGAAGGAAGAAGACTGGCAAGCGATCCTCGATACCAACCTGAGCTCCGTCTACCGTACGTCGAAAGCGGTGATGCGCGGAATGATGAAAGCGCGCAAAGGCCGCATCATCAATATCGCATCGGTCATCGGAGTGACCGGCAACGCCGGACAGTCGAACTACGCGGCGGCCAAGGCCGGCATCATCGCGTTCTCGAAATCGCTGGCGCGCGAGATCGGTTCGCGCGGCATCACCGTCAATGTCGTCGCGCCCGGCTTCATCGACACCGACATGACGCGCGCGTTGCCGGAAGCCCAGCGCGAGGCGCTGCTCACGCAGATCGCGCTCGGGCGGCTCGGCGCTCCGGCCGATATCGCCAAGGCGGTCGCGTTCCTGGCGTCGCCCGCTACCGCATACATCACCGGCGAAACCCTCCACGTCAACGGCGGCATGTACATGGCCTGACGCATCGCCGAGGCCGCAACGTCGCTTCGCCGCGAGCAAATTTCGTCCAAAGCGGGTGCTTATGGCGAGCGGATGGCCGTTCCTCTACAATGCCGCCTCTTTTTGGGGCCCGGCGCCCGTTCCCGTGCGTCGCCAGCCGTTCGTATTCCCTTCGGGAGGTAACAAGGCAAATGAGCACTATCGAAGAACGCGTCAAGAAGATCGTCGTCGAGCAGCTCGGTGTGAAGGAAGACGAGGTCACTCCGAACGCGTCGTTCGTGGATGACCTGGGCGCGGACTCGCTGGACACTGTCGAGCTGGTCATGGCGCTCGAAGAGGAATTCGAGTGCGAGATTCCCGACGAGGAAGCCGAGAAGATCACCACCGTGCAGCAGGCGATCGACTACATCAAGGCCCACGTCAAGGCTTGAGTTTTTCCCGATCGACAGCACACACAGGCTGCGCCTTCGGGGCGCAGCTTTCGTTTTCTGAATTTGAAAAGTGCGGCCAGCGCGGCTGCACATTGATCTTCGCGAACACGAACGTTCGCCACGGCAAACCCAAATCGCGGCCCGGAAAGCTGCTTCCTGATTCGTGCGGTCAGGGACGATCGCAGAGGCAACCACACTCATGAGCAAGCGCCGCGTAGTCGTCACCGGTCTTGGCATCGTCAGTCCCGTCGGCAACGACGTCGCCACCGCGTGGGCGAACGTCACCGCGGGCAAGAGCGGCATCGGCCCGATCACGCATTTCGATGCCAGCACGTTCCCGACACGCATCGCCGGCGAAGTGCGCGATTTCGACCCGACCCAGTACGTCGCGGCGAAAGACGTGAAGAAAATGGACCCGTTCATCCATTACGGCATCGCCGCATCGATAGAGGCGCTCGCCGACGCGGGTCTGAAACCTCACGAGCACGACGAAGAACGCATCGGCGTCGCGGTCGGCGCCGGCATCGGTGGGATCGGCACGATCGAGAAGACCGCGATCACCTATCACGAAAGCGGCCAGCGCAAGATCTCGCCGTTCTTCGTGCCGAGCTCGATCGTCAACATGGCCTCCGGCAATCTTTCGATCATGCTCGGCCTCAAGGGACCGAACATCGCCTGTGTGACCGCCTGCACGACGGCGACGCACAACATCGGTCTCGCCATGCGCATGATCCAGTACGGCGATGCCGACGTCATGATTGCCGGCGGTGCGGAATATTCGACGGTTGGCACAGCGGTTGGCGGCTTCTGTTCTGCGCGCGCGATGTCGATCCGCAACGACGAGCCGACCAAAGCAAGCCGCCCGTGGGACCGCGATCGCGACGGGTTCGTGTTGTCCGAAGGCGCCGGCGTGCTGGTCATCGAAGACTACGAACATGCGAAGGCACGCGGAGCGCGCATCTATTGCGAGCTCGTCGGCTTCGGCATGAGCGGCGACGCATTCCACATGACCTCGCCGCCCGAAGACGGCGATGGCGCGCGCCGCTCGATGGCGGCAGCGCTTGCCGATGCGAAGGCGAACGCCGAAGACATCGGCTACGTGAACGCGCACGCGACCTCCACCGGCGTGGGCGACATCGCCGAAGTCAACGCGATCAAGAGCTGCTTTGGCGACTACTCGAAAAAACTTCCGGTGAGCTCGACCAAGTCGATGACCGGCCATCTGCTGGGCGCAGCCGGCGGAGTCGAGGCGATCTTCTCGATTCTCGCGATGCGCGACAGCGTGATTCCGCCGACGATCAACCTCGATAATCCGGGCGAAGGATGCGATCTCGATTTCGTGCCGCACACGGCGCGTGACGCCAAGCTCGACGTCGTGCTGTCGAATTCGTTCGGCTTCGGCGGCACCAACGGCACGCTGGTATTCCGCCGTCTCTGATCGGCGCGGCCCAAATCCGCGCAACCCTGATGGTCGCGGCGCACGCATGAGCATCCACGTGCGCGAGTTGCCGGGCCGACGCGATCTGCTCGCGCTCGCAGCGGCCGACCCGCATCGTTATCCCGCGTTGCTCGAAAGCGCTGTGCAAGGCTCCGAACGCGCGCGCTACGACATCCTGTTTGCATCTTCGGGTGATCAAATCCGTCTGGATCAGGACGGGCGCGTCCGCGGCGGCAAGGGCGGCATCCCCGGCACTTCGTTTCTCGACGCGCTCGACACCGCATGGCGAACCGGGCGCATCGAGCGAACGAGAGACGATGTACCGTTTCGCGGCGGCTGGCTGCTTTATCTCGGCTACGAGCTCGCTGCGCAGATCGAACCGAAATTGCGTTTGCCGGCCTCCGTGGAGAGCTCGCTGCCGATCGCGCTCGCGTTGCGTTGCCCCGCGGCGATCATCGTGGACCATTTGCGCGATTCGACAATGCTCGTTGCGGAGGAAGGCCACGAACCCCTGTTCGATGCGATGGCGATCGATGTCGAGAACGTACCGGCATCCGTGCGCTCGCTGCGGGTCGCGACGCGCGTCGACGAAGATGATCCTCGGCGTTTCCTCGACAACGTTGCACGCGTGCACGAGTATCTTCGCGCGGGCGACGTATTTCAGGTCAATCTCTCGCGTGAATGGCGCGTACATTGCGACGAAGAGCCCGTGCCCGCGGCCGTTCATGCTGCGCTCCGCGAGGCAAATCCGGCGCCGTTCGCGGCTCTCTTGCAATACGACGGCTGGGCGATCGCGAGCTCTTCGCCGGAGAGATTGATCGAAGTGCGCGGCGAGCTTGCGCAGACGCGACCCATCGCAGGTACGCGTCCGCGCGCATCGGGTGACGACGAGGCAGCGCTCGTGCGCGAGCTTATCGCGCATCCGAAGGAACGCGCCGAGCACGTGATGCTGATCGATCTCGAGCGCAATGATCTTGGACGCGTCTGCCGGCCGGGGTCAGTGGAAGTCGATGAGCTGATGAGCATCGAGTCTTACGCGCACGTGCACCATATCGTTTCGAACGTGCGAGGCAGGCTTCGTCCGGACGCGACGCCGGGTGAGATCGTCCGCGCTGTCTTTCCGGGCGGAACCATCACGGGATGCCCGAAGGTGCGCTGCATGGAGATCATCGCCGAGCTCGAGGGCGTCGCGCGCGGCGCGTACACGGGTTCGCTCGGTTACTTGAATCGCGACGGCGATCTCGATCTCAACATTCTGATCCGCACGCTGACGATCGAGCGCAGCACGATCCGCTTCCGAGCGGGCGCCGGCATCGTTGCGGACTCCGTCGCCGAGCGGGAGCTCGATGAGACGCGCGCCAAGGCGCGTGGTCTCCTGCGTGCGCTCGGAATCCAGGGCTGATGGGTTTCGCGGTTGGTCGTTCCGCGAAGTCGGGTTACGCTCCGCGCTGGGGCTTGATGGCCGCATGCAGGGCGATACGCTTGATGCATCCACGTCTTCTTCGCCGCAGGTGCGGGGAATCAGCGCTTTGTTTCCATAGCCATGGCCATGGCGCCTTTGCTGGAATTTCCGCGCCCGCCACGACGCATCGAATCGCGTCGATGCGCAAGCAAACCGGCGGAGCGATCTCGCGCTTTCTGATCGTAGTGTTCGTGCTCGGGCTGCTTGGCGCTGCGGCATTCTTCTGGTTGGACTATCGCCGATTCGCCGATGCGCCGCTGACGGTGGAAAGCGCCAACGTGACGATCGATGTCGCGCGCGGTTCAAGTTATCGCACCATCGTCGATCAGCTGCGCGCCGCTGGCCTGACGCGGGCGTCGCCGTGGTACTGGCGTGCGCTCGGTCGCGAACTCGGCATCGAAGGCCGCGTGCACGCCGGCGAATACGCGCTGACGCCGGGAATCACGCCACGCGAGTTGCTGCGCAGAATGGTCGCGGGCGATGTGTTGAAACACTATTTCACGATCGTAGACGGATGGACGTTCCGCCAACTGCGCCTCGCGCTGGCTTCCGACGCGGGCCTCGCGCAGACCATGCCGGGACTCGCCGACGAAGACATCGCGCATCGTCTCGACATCACGCAAATCAATCCCGAAGGGTGGTTCCTGCCGGAGACTTATGCGTGGATCAAGGGCGAATCCGATTTCGATGTGCTGAGCCGCGCTTACGCGGCGATGCGCAAGGCCATCGATCGCCTGTGGGATGCGCGCGCGTCGGATGTCGTGCTCGACTCGCCGTATCAGGCGCTGATCCTCGCGTCGATCGTCGAGAAAGAGACCGGCCGTCCGGACGAACGGCCGTTGATCGCAGGCGTATTCATGCGCCGGCTCAAGTCCGGCATGCGTCTGCAGACCGATCCGACAGTGATCTACGGTATGGGCGAGAATTACCGCGGCAACATCCGCCGGGAAGACCTGGAGACCGATACGCCGTACAACACCTACACGCGCGACGGCCTGCCGCCGACGCCGATCGCGCTGCCCGGCGTGCCCGCTCTGAAGGCGACGCTGCATCCCGCGCCGGGCGATGCGCTGTACTTCGTCGCGCGCGGCGACGGCAGCCATGAGTTTTCCGCGACGCTGGAGGACCATAATCGCGCAGTCCAGAAGTTTCAGCTGCATCACAAGCCATGAGCGGAAGCCTGATCACATTGGAAGGCGGCGAGGGCGCGGGCAAGAGCTCGGCG
>DASYJJ010000185.1:0-15333 GCA_035996605.1 Rhodanobacteraceae bacterium | reverse complement strand
GGTGAGGCTCCAGTCGGCCGCGAGAGAGTAGGTGGCGCGCAGATTCAGGATCGCGTAGCCGGGCAGCACTGATCCTGCGATGTCGTCGGCGCGGTCCGCGCTCATGACCTCCGCGCCGGCGCGAAAGCGCTCGCCGAAACGCCGTTCGACGACGCCCGTGAACTTGTTCTTCGGGCGCCTCAGCAGCTGCTGGTCGGTGGCTGCGTCGCGTGCGTTTTCCCAGGTGTAGGTTGTGTGCAGCAGCCATGCACCGGTTTCGAGATCGTAGGCAAGCTCGGCGCCATCAATGCTGGCGCGCGCGAGATTCTCCGCGCGGAAGTCGGGGCCGGTGAAGCTGATCAGATCCTGCACGCGTGTCGAATAAAGATTCGCGTGCAAGCGCTGACCGCCGCCCGGCGTGAATTCGATGCCAAGCTCGCTGCTGTGCGAGCGTTCCGGATCGAGCGCCGGATTGCCGGCGAACTGGCCGCTGTAGCCGGGCGAAAACTGCTCGTTCAAGGTCGGGCTGCGAAAGCCCTGACCGTAACTGGCATAGATGCGCGCGAAGTCGCCGGCGCGCCAGCCGAGCGCGGCCGAGCCGGTCGTCGCGCCACCGAATTCGCTGTTCTCATCGTGTCGTGCCGAGAGCTCGCTGTCGAATGCGCCGAAGCTGGCTTGCCAGCCGGCGAACGCGGCGCGGTCGTCGCGGCTGTCGTCGTAGAGCGGTACGCCTGCGAAGGTATCGCGCGTTTCGCCGCGCTCGTGGATCAGGTCGATGCCAGCGATCAGCCGCTGGGTGTCGCTCAACTTGAAATCGTTCTGCCAGAGCAAGCTGCTGCGGCGAGTGAGATAAAGTGTGTAGAAGGTCGGCGTGTTCAGATCTTCGCGTGCGTTGCCGATCGAAAGTCGATGACTCCAGTTCGTGCCGAGATCGCCTTCGAGATTGACGCCGGCGTCCTGCTCGATCACGTTGGAATTGCCCTGATCGAACGCGACTTCGCCCTGACTCCGATAAAGCGAAGCGGACAGCAGCTGGCTGCCGATCGTATGCGCTGCGCGCGCAGCCAGACTCGTGTTGCGAAAGCCATCGTCGTCCGGGTTGTACGTGCAGTACGGGTCGTTCGGGCCGTTGCAGATGCTGGGATTCGTCGCCGAAAAACCGCCGACGTGTCGCGCGCCGACCTCGACGCTGTAACCGTCGGCACCGTTCCAGTGGCCGATGCCGGCGCTCCCGTCCGCATCGCGATACGTGCCGTAGCCGAGCGCGACGCGCGGGCCGTCGAGCTTGCGCGTGAAAATCTGGATCACGCCGCCGATCGCATCGGAGCCCCAATAACTCGCGCGCGGTCCGCGCACGATCTCGATGCGCTCGACCGCATCGAGCGGCAACCACTCGAACGCGAACGCGCCGGTGTTGTCCGACGCGGCGCGCACGCCGTCGATCAGCGCGAGCACATGATTGCTGTTCGTGCCTCGCAGAAACAACGATGTCTGCTGGCCCGGACCGCCCGTACGGTAAACATCGACGCCGGCCTGCAGCCGCAGGATGTCGAGAACATCGCGCGCGCCGCTCGCGTCGATGTCGGCACGCGTGATGACGCTGACATCGGCCAATGTCTCGTCGACGGTTTCGGCGACGCGCGATGCGGTCACCTGGATCGTCGGCTGGGTCTGAGGCTCGTCGGCTCGCGACTGCGTCGTCGCGACGAAAGCAAGCAGAAAAAAAGCAATGGAACGGAACATGTCGGAACTCCTCGATCGCACACCCGCGTAGACCAGGTACCGGTCGAGGATCGGGATGGCAGAGGGCCGGCAGGCGCTCGTGCCCGCCCGCTGCCCGCCGCAGCGCCTGGAGCCATTGCGCCGCTGGCCCGTGTCGATTGCCGTAACTAGACGGAACAAAGACACGAACGGACGGCGAAACCACAGGCCGGTCTCCGGGCTTGCAGGCGAACGCCGAGTCAAAGCGGTCGTGGATGACCGCAAAACAACTCGATGTATCGGCCGGATCGCCTTCCCGCGTCATGCAGTGGCGTAGAGATCCGGTTTTTGCCTGCTCACCGTTGCGGGGGCAGCGCCGGAATTGAGAAGTGCGATCGTGAACGACCGCGTTTCGCTTTCGCGATGAATCGCGCAAGCGAATTTCCCTCACCGGCTTCCCGTTTCACCCTGCACGCCGGATGGCGGGCAGGGCACCTGTAGCGGCGCGCAGTGTAGGCGTGTCCGCCGGTGCGCGGCAAGGCGTTTGGACTGCTGCGGCTCAGTCGCTGTCCGTCGCGGTGCGGATGGCGATGAGCTCGTCGTCGTCGCCGACTTCGATCGCGATTTCGATCGGCCGGCAGCAGACGGCGCAATCCTCTACGTAACGCTGCGATCCCGCCGAGAGATCGACCTGCGTTGCGAAGCTCTCGCCGCAGTACGGACAATCGATCGTAACCGCTTCGAGCATCGCAGCATTACTCCGCAAGAAAGAGGCCGATGAGATCGTTGAGGAAACGCCGACCACTTTCGGTCGGGCGCAGTAGTCTTGAATCTGGCTCGATCCAATCGCGTTCGCGCGCGCCGGCGAGCGGACCGGCGAGCGCGTCGCGCGAAACGCCGGTCCTTTCCTCGAATTCGGAGATACTCGTGCCTTCATTGAGTCGCAGCGCGTTCAACATGAACTCGAACGGCAACTGCGCCGGCGCGACCGGATCGAAACTTCCGAACGAGTCGGCACGCACGGCGCGTTCGAGATAGCCGCGCGGCAGCTTGACCTTGGTGGTGCGCGTCACGGTCCCGCTGGCGGCATCGCTGATCTTGCCGTGCGCGCCCGCGCCGATGCCGAGGTAATCCCCGAATGCCCAGTAGTTGAGATTGTGTGCGCAGCGCCGCCCTTCGCGCGCATACGCGGACACTTCGTATTGCACGTATCCGGCCGCCGCGAGCCGTTGCTGACACATGTCCTGCATGTCCCACGCGGTGTCGATGTCCGGCAACGGCGGCGGTTTCGCCGCGAACAGCGTGTTCGGCTCGAGCGTCAACTGATAGTGCGAAATGTGCGCAGGTTCGAGCGCAATCGCGCGTTGCACATCGGACAGCGCGCCATCGAGCGTCTGTTCCGGCAACGCATACATCAGATCGAGATTCATGTTGTCGTAGCCGGCATCCTGCGCCGACTTGATCGCGCGCTCCGCTTCAGCCGCGGAGTGGATGCGACCGAGCCGCCGCAATTTTTCGTCGTCGAAACTCTGTACGCCAAAGCTGATGCGCGAGACGCCCGCACGCCGGTACTCGTCGAAGCGGCCGTGCTCGACGGTGCCGGGATTCGTTTCGAGCGTGATCTCGATGGCGTCGCGAAGTGTCAGCCGTTGCGCGACGCCGTCGATGATCCGCGCGATTTCATCCGGCGCGAACAAACTGGGTGTGCCACCGCCAAAGAACACGCTGACGATCTCGCGACCTGCAATGGCGTCGCCAAAACGGCGAAGGTCGGAATCGAGATCGGCGAGGAGTGCGTCGATATAAGCGTCGACCGGCAATGCGCCTTCGCGCGCGTGCGAGTTGAAATCGCAATACGGGCATTTCTTCACGCACCACGGAATGTGCACGTAGAGCGAGAGCGGCGGGGCCATCATGGACATGAGATCGATTCTAGGCGTGCGCGGTCGTGCGCGCAGTCTGGATTGCAGGCGATCAGAGAAGCGCCAGCAGCTCGCGAAGCCGCGCCAGGGCTTGCCCGCGATGGCTGACCTGATTCTTGAAGGCGGCGTCGAGCTCGCCGGCGCCCTTGTCCAAGATCGGGTCGAAGAAGACCGGGTCGTAGCCGAAGCCCTTTTCGCCGCGCGGCGCCTCGAGGATGCGCCCGAACCAGCGGCCTTCCGCAATCAGCGGCGCCGGATCGTCCGCGCTCTGAAGCAAGACGATCGTGCAATGAAAATGCGCGCTTCGCTGCGCATCGTCGAATCCCCTGAGCACGCCGAGAAGCTTGGCGATGTTCGCCGCCGCGTCGCCGTGGCCGCCGGCATACCGTGCGGAGTGAAGCCCGGGCGCGCCGCCGAGCGCATCCACACAGATTCCGGAATCGTCGCCGAGCGCGGGCAAGCCGCTCACGCGCGCCGCGTGACGCGCCTTGATCAGCGCGTTCTCCACGAATGTTGCGCCGGATTCTTCGGCGTCGTCGATGCCGAGGTCGGATTGCGCGATCAGCTCGATGCCGCTGTCGGCGAGTACCTCGCGGATTTCGGCAAGCTTGCCGCGATTGCTGCTGGCGAGAACGATGCGGCGCAACTCGGGACGCAAATGGGCCATCGGCAAATCGGCCATCAGACGCTGGTCAGCGCCTCGCGCTGCCTGGCGCAGAGCTCGGCGACGCCCTTCGTCGCGAGAGCGAGCATCAGATCGAGCTCGTCGCGACGGAACGCGTGGCCTTCGGCGGTGCCCTGCAGTTCGATGAAACCGCCGCCGTCGTTCATGACGACATTCATGTCGGTGTCGCAGCCGGAATCTTCGGCGTAATCGAGATCGAGGACCGGCACACCCTGGACGATGCCGACCGAAACCGCCGCGACGGCGCCGAACACCGGATCGCGCTTCAGCGCATTGCGTGATTTCAGCCAGCGGATCGCATCGACCAGCGCGACATAAGCGCCGGTGATCGCAGCCGTGCGCGTGCCGCCATCGGCCTGCAGCACGTCGCAATCGAGCGTGATCGTGCGCTCACCGAGCGAGCTGCGGTCGATGCAGGCACGCAAGCTACGGCCGATCAGGCGCTGGATTTCCATCGTGCGTCCGCCTTGGCCGCCGCGCGCCGCTTCGCGCTGGGTACGCTCGCCGGTCGCGCGTGGAAGCATGCCGTATTCGGCGGTGACCCATCCTTCGCCCTTTCCGCGCAGAAATGCCGGGACTTTCTCTTCGACGCTGGCGGTGCACAGCACGCGTGTATCGCCGAACGAGATCAAAACCGAACCTTCCGCGTGGCGTGTGTAGCCGCGCTGGATCGTGATCGGACGCAATTGGTCGGCGGCACGGCCGGAAGGGCGCGCAAGGCTCATGCGGGGACAGGTTTGGGCGAATGGGCCGCGGAGTTTACCATTGTGACCCGACCCGGCCTTCACGAGGGCAGACCAATGCTCCGCAGCATGACCGCCTTCGCCAGCGCCGAGTCCGACATCGCGCACGGTTCGCTATCGATCGAGATCCGCTCGGTCAATCATCGTTATCTCGAACTCGGCCTTCGCCTGCCCGAAGAATTGCGCAGCCTGGAGCCGCAGGTGCGCGAGCGCGTTGCCGCGCGGCTTTCGCGCGGCAAGGTCGATCTCGGCATGCGCTACAAGACCGCGGCCGCAGCGGCTTCGTCGATCGCGATCGACGATGCGTTGGTCAGCAGGCTTGCGGAGACGGCGCAGTCGCTCGCAGCACGCTTTCCGCAGCTCAACGTCGATTTCATTTCGCTGCTCGGTTGGCCGGGCGTGATCCTCGAACGCGAAGCGGATCAGGAATCGCTGCGCACGGCAGCGCTGACCGTGCTCGATGCGGCGCTCGGCCAGATGGTCGCTTCGCGCGAGCGCGAAGGCGAGCGTCTCGGCGGCTTTCTTCGCGAGCGGCTCGATGCGATCGAAGCGATCGTCGCCGACGTGCGCCGTCACTTGCCCGAAGTGCGCGTTGCGCTCCGCGCGCGCTTCGATGCGCGGCTCGCCGAGCTGAAGCAGCCGATGGAACCCGGTCGCATGGAGCAGGAAATCGTGCTGCAGCTGCAGCGCATCGACGTCGACGAAGAACTCGATCGCCTGACCGCGCACATGGCCGAAGCGCGACGCACGCTCGGACTCAAGGAAGCCGTCGGCAGGCGCCTCGATTTCCTTATGCAGGAATTCAATCGCGAAGCAAACACGCTGGGCTCGAAAGCAGCCGATCCGCGCACGACGAACGCAGCGGTGGAGCTCAAGGTGCTGATCGAGCAGATGCGCGAGCAGGTGCAGAATCTGGAGTAGCGTGCAAATCGATCCAACATGCGGACCGCGTCGGAGCGGTGATCGCACTGCAGACCTTGCCAGGACGCTCCTCGGTGCCTGACACCCTGAAGAACGAGGCATTTGCCCCTGAACTCTGCAGGCTCGCCAAAGACCCGCCCGCCGGCGACGCGTGGCTGCACGAGGTCAAGTGGGACGGCTACCGCATTCTCGCGACCGTGGTCAAAGGAAAGGTTCGTCTCTGGTCGCGGAACGCGATCGAATGGACCCACAAAGTGCCCGAGCTTGCCGAAGCCATCGCTTCGCTGAAGCTGAAGAGCGCGCAGCTCGATGGCGAGATGGTCGTGTTGCGCGCGGGTGTTTCCAACTTCAACGCGCTGCAAGGACGACTCTCCGCGGAAAATGCCGAACCCGCGATCTACGTCCTCTTCGACATGCCGTATCTCAACGGAGCGAACTTGCGCGATGCGCCGCTGATCGAGCGCAAGGCAAAACTTGCGGCCCTGCTGAAGCGGCGAAAGAACCCGCTTCTCGCCTATTCCGCGCACCAGGTCGGCCATGGCCGCGAAATCTTCGAGCAGGCGCAGTACAACAACCTCGAAGGCATCGTCAGCAAGAAGGTCAACAGTCCGTACCGCGGCGATCGGAATGGCGACTGGGTGAAGGTGAAGGCTCGGCCGTCGGACGAATTTGCTGTTGTCGGCTTCACGGATCCCAAAGGCAGCCGAACCGGGATCGGCGCGTTGCTGCTGGCCAAGCATGTGCGCGGAGAATGGGTATACATCGGCCGTGTCGGAACCGGATTTACCGACAAGCACCTGCGCGCGCTGCGAAAGCAGCTCAGCAGCGATGTCGTTGCAACTCCGCGTGCGAATACCGAACTCATGGAGCGCAAGGATCGTGCGCTTGCGATCTGGGTCGAGCCCAAGCTCGTCGTGGAAGTGTTCTATCAGGGATTCGGGGGTCAGGGACTTCTGCGGCAAGCTGCGTTCAAGACATTGCGCGCGGACAAGACTGTCGAGAGTCTCATCGCGGAGGATCGAGCGCGCGCCAAAAAGAGTCGAAAGAAATAGCGGCGCTACCGACTACATCTCGCGTCGAGACATTTCGCTTCCGGATTTCGGCGACAATTCGTTTTTCCGAACTTCGCCTCGAAAGGTGCGAGCTGGATGACACTTGGCAAACATGTTTCAATCCTTGTCGACCGCGGCGCTCGCGAGCAGTCGAATGACGGCGCGCTCGGTTCGCGCAGCGACAAAGGGATTCCAAGATGAGCGGCACGCTCTACATCGTTGCGGCGCCTTCGGGTTCGGGCAAGACGAGCCTGGTGAACGGGCTGCTCGAGCGCGAGCCGGGCATCAGCCTTTCGGTGTCCTACACCTCGCGGTTGCCGCGGCCGGGCGAAATCGACGGCAAGCATTATCACTTCGTCTCGCGCGAGGTGTTCGAGCGCATGGTGATGGCCGGCGCGTTCTACGAACATGCGAACGTGCACGGCGATCTGAAGGGCACCGCGCGCAGCGCTGTCGAGCCGCTGCTCGCGGCGGGCCACGACGTGCTCCTCGAGATCGACTGGCAGGGCGCGCGCCAGGTACGCAATTCGGAACCCAACTGCGTCAGCGTGTTCGTACTGCCGCCCTCGCGCGAAGAGCTCGAACGTCGCCTGCGCACCCGAGCGGCGGACAACGCCGCGACGATCTCGCGTCGTCTCGACGATTCGCGCGAGGAAATTGCGCACGCCGGCGATTTCGACTACATCATCGTCAACGATCAGTTCGCTGATGCGCTTGCGGATTTGCGCGCGATCGTCACCACGCGCCGCCTGCGCCGCGAAATGCAGATCGTGCGGCACGCGGCACTGATCGAAGACCTGCTGAAACCGGCGTGAACCGTTCCGCGCGGTGCTGGCACCCGCGCCAGCGCATCGGCTAAGGTAGCGCCGCCGCGCACCGTGCGGCGAGGCCCGGAACGAATCCGCGTGATCGAATCCCAAAAAGCCGTCGACCCGGCCCTTGTGCAAGTGCGCGGCCTGCGTACTTCGCTAGGCGGCAAGGTCATCTTCGACGGCATCGATCTCGATATCGCGCGCGGGAAAATCACCGCGATCATGGGCCCGAGCGGCACCGGCAAGACGACGCTGCTGCGGCATATCACCGGCCAGTTGCTGCCGGACGCGGGCGAGATCCGCGTCGACGGCAGCAACGTTCCCACTCTGTCGCGCAGCGAGTTGTTCGACTTGCGCGAAAAGATCGGCTTCCTGTTCCAGAATTCGGCGCTGCTCACCGACTTCAGCGTGTTCGAGAACATCGCATTCCCGCTGCGTCAGCACTTGAAGCTTCCCGAAGATCTGGTGCGCAACATCGTTCTGACCAAACTGCAGGCGGTTGGCCTTCGCGGCGCCGCGCAGCTGATGCCGAGCGAATTGTCCGGCGGCATGGCGCGTCGCGTGGCGCTGGCGCGCGCGATCGTGCGCGACCCGATGCTGATTCTTTACGACGAGCCCTTCGTCGGCCTCGATCCGATTGCGCTCAGTCAGGTGCTGCGCCTGATACGAATCCTCAACGACACGCTCGGCATCACCAGCATTCTCGTAGCGCACGAATTCGCCGCGGTCGCGCGCGTCGTCGACCACGTCTATCTGATTGCCGGCGGAAAAATTGCAGCCGAGGGAACACCCGCTGAGCTTGCGCGCGGCGAATCGCCTTGGACCAAGCAGTTTTTCGGCGGCGAATCGGATGGGCCGGTGCCTTTCCACTATCCGGCGCGCGATTACGCGCTCGATCTCGGGTTTCCGGCGTCGACATGAACAGCGTGCCAAAACCGCAAGAAGTCCCGAAGCCGCCAGCGGCGCCGACGAGGAACGATTCCTCGATGATCGGCGACGCGCTCGCGCAGGTCGGCGCCTGCGGGCTTTTTCTGATCGCGATTCTCGCGGCGATACCGAAAAGTCTTCGTCACTTCAAGGAGACGATTCGCCAGATCTGGTTCGTCGGCGCGATGAGTCTCGTCATCATCATGACTTGCGGGCTTTTCGTCGGCATGGTGCTTGGCTTGCAGCTTTACTATGTGCTTTCGATTTTCGGCGGCACCGCGGCGCTCGGCACGGTCGTGTCGCTCTCACTGTACCGCGAGCTCGGCCCGGTGGTGACCGCGCTGCTTTTCGCCGGTCGCGCCGGCACGTCGGTCACGGCCGAGATCGGCTTGATGCGCGCCACCGATCAGCTCGCCGCGATGGAGATGATGGCGGTCGATCCGATGGCGTATGTCGCCGCACCGCGATTTCTCGCCTGCGTGGTCGCGATGCCGTTGCTGGCGTGCGTTTTCAATGCGCTCGGTATTTTTGGCGCGCATCTCGTCGGCGTGACCTGGCTTGGCCTCGACAACGGCACATTCTGGTCGAACATGACCTCGAGCGTCGATGTGTGGAAAGACGTGATCAACGGCGTATGGAAGAGCTGCGCGTTTGGCGCCGTGGTCGCATTGATCGCCGTGTTCCAGGGCTACACGACGCCGCCAACCAGCGAAGGCGTGGCTTACGCGACGACGCGCACGGTCGTTTTCTCGTCGATCGTCGTGCTCGCGCTCGATTTCGTGATGACTGCATTCCTGATGTGAGGGCGATACCGTGACTCAGCGACGTTCCTACCAGATCGGTACCGGCCTTTTCATCGTGCTCGGTTTTGTGACGCTCGGGTATCTGGCGACGCAGACGACATCCGTGGCCAATTTCCAACAAGGTCCGAGCTACACGCTGAAAGCGCATTTCAACAATATCGGCCAGCTCAAGCTGCGCGCACCGGTCAAGATCGCCGGCGTGCGCATCGGTTCGGTGAAGGCGATCGATCTTGATCCGGCCAAACTCGACGCGAACGTGCAGCTTTCGATCGATCAGCGCTACAAGGAGCTGCCCGACGATTCGGCGGCGGCGATATTCACCAGTGGTTTATTGGGCGACCAGTACGTTGCGATCCAGCCCGGCGGCTCGCCGCAAGCGCTCAAGGACGGCGACGAATTCGTGCTGACGCAGTCGTCGATACAGCTCGAGGACCTCATCGGCAAGTTCCTGGTCAGCGGCAGCCCGCAAAAACCCGCCGACGCCGAGGAACCAAACGCGGCCAAGCAGGACAAAGGTTCAACCCCGGACAAAGAACCCAAGCCGGACAAACAGCTCAAGTCGGACACCGACACCAAGCATTAGGAGCGTTTTCATGTTGCGCATTCTCGGTTTCGCGTTCGCCCTCGTCGTCGGCGCCGCGGTGAGCATCGATGCACGCGCGGAAGCCACGCCCGATCAAGTCGTGCAGGGCATCGCGGACGATCTCGGCAAGTCGATCGAAGGCCATCAGGCCGAGCTCAAGAACGATCGCGAAAAGCTCATCAAGCTGATCGACGGCATCCTGTTGCCGCATTTCGACATCGACTACGCGTCGATCCTGGTGCTCGGCCAGTCGGCGCGCACGTCGACGCCCGAACAGCGCGCGCGCTTCGCCAAGGCGTTCTACAACTCGATCGCGCATCGTTACGCGGAAGGCTTGCTCAACTACACACGCGGGCGCGTGCGCGTGCTTCCGTCCAAGGGCGATCTCAACGACAAGCGAACGATCGTGCGCACCGAAGTCGTGCTCGACGACGGCAAGACGCTGCCGGTCGACTATGCGTTCCGCAAGACCCAGGACGGCAGCTGGAAAGCCTACGATGTGATCATCGAAGGCATTTCCTATATCACCAACTACCGCAATCAGGTCGGCGCCGAAATCCAGAAATCCAGCCTCGATGCGCTGATCACGCGCCTGGAAACGCAGGGCGAAAAGACGCTGGAGAACATGGAACAAGAGCAGAAGGGCGGCAAGTGACCGCACGCCGCCCGAATGTTCCGTTGCGCATCGAACGCGTCGATGCCGCAAATGTGCGCGTCGCCGGTGAAATCGGGTTTGCCAATGCCAGCGAAGGCGTCGCGCGCACCAACGAGCTTCTCGGCGATAAGTCCGATGTCACCGTCGATCTTCGCGACTTGACGCGTTCGGACAGCGCGACGCTCGGCGTACTGCTGATCTGGGCCGCAGCTGCGGCCCTCCGCCGCATCCGGCTGCGTTTCACGAATGCGCCGGAGGGTTTGAGGGCGCTGGCCCATCTTTGCGATGCGGAGCCGCTGCTGGGCCTCGCCTGAGCGCGCGCAAGCGCGCGCCTAAGCATCACTCGCGCTTGGGTTGCTGTTTCTTCTCGTACTGATGCTGCTCGTCGAGCAGCTTGTCGATGTCTTCATCATTCGCGCCCTGCATCTGCTCGATGACATCGGCGGGCGGCTGGCCGTCGTAGATTTCATAGAGTCGGCGCTGCCGGTACGCATCGCGGTAGAACACGTACGGATCGTAGACGCCCTCGAGCAGACCTTCCGCCTCGATGCCGCGAGCACGCAGCGTGACGAGATAGAACATGCTCGGCAGATATTCCATGTTGTACTGGAAATCGTGCTCGTTCGCATACCAGCTCAGCGGATCGAAATATTGATCGACCGGCAGGCGCCAGAAATCGCGGACCGATGTCGAACCGACCAGCGGCAGCACAAGGAAGGGGCCATCGGGCACGCCCCATTTCGCCAGCGTCACTCCAAAATCGGTTTCGTCGAGCGGCAGGTCCATCTCGCTCGCCGGATCGAAAAGTCCGGCGAAGCCGAGCGTCGTGTTGACGACAAACCGTCCCGTGTTGCGCGCCGCGCGCCGTGGATCGCCCTGCAGCACGTTGTTGGCGATCGAGATCGGCATCTTCACGTTGGAGTAGAAGTTGCTGACCACGCGTCTGACGTTCGCCGACGTGACCTTCCGATAGCCGACCGCGACCGGACGGATCACCGCCCGATCGGCTGCGTCGTTGAACGCATACATCTTGCGGTTGAAACCTTCCCAGGGATCGTCGTTGCGCGGATTGGCAACTGCGCAACCGGCAAGTGCGAGCACAAGCAAGGCGGGCACAAGAAACCCGGGCAGGCCTGCTTTCAGGCCATTACGTAGGTCAATCGATCGCATTGGCAGTTGTTTCGAAGGCGCGCGCCGCGCTTCGTCCTTGTCAGTATGGTGCGTCCCCGCAATGCAAGGCTACGCGAAAAGGTCTGGCCATAACATAAATGAAATTTGAAGGGCGGCCGCTCGCGGCTTGCGGTCGACGGGATCGGCCAAGCGGGCCCGTCCGGGCTTGTTTGCACTGCACAATTGCGAGGGGCTACAATGACCCCCATCTAAGATCATGAATTGACTTCGATTTTGGTTGGAGAGAGCAGGAATGGCACGTATTACCGTTGAAGATTGCCTCGAAGTGGTGAACAACCGCTTCGAGCTCGTCCTGATGGCGACCAAGCGGGCGCGTCAAGTCGCGAAGGGCGCTCAGGCCGCCGTTGTCAGCGACAACGACAAGCCGACCGTGATCGCGCTTCGTGAAATAGCCGAGCGCAAGGTCGATCAGGCGATGATCGACGAGATCGACAAACAGGAAAAGGAAAAGAAGGAGCGCGAAGCACTCGAATGGGCCGCCGCCGAAGTCGACGACGATCTGTCCAAGGGCGGCGACGACTTGTGATGATGCGACTTTCGATGATGCGTCGCCGCCAGCACTGTACGGCGGTTTTGCTCGGAGCGGCCTGACCGGCCGCGACGGCGAGGCGGCCATGAGCGCGGCCCTGACCGCCCGAGCTCCGTCGGCCACCCCGCCGCCCGCCGATGTGCGCGGGCTCGAGCAGCGCCTTTCCGCGTATCTTTCTCCCGAGCAGGTAGCGCGCGTACGCCGCGCGTACGAAGTCGGCGCGCTTGCCCACGAAGGGCAGACGCGCAAGAGCGGCGAGCCGTACATCACGCATCCCGTGGCCGTTGCCGGCATCCTCGCCGAGCTCGGCATGGACGCCGAGACGATTATCGCGGCGATCCTGCACGACACGCTCGAGGACACCAAGCTCACCTCTGAGCAGATCACCGCCGAATTCGGTGCGACCGTGACGGAGCTCGTCGACGGCGTCACCAAGCTCGACAAGGTGCGCTTCCAGAGCCGCCAGGAAGCCGCCGCCGAAAGCTTCCGCAAGATGCTGCTGGCGATGGCGCGCGATCTGCGCGTGATTCTGATCAAGCTCGCCGATCGCCTGCACAACATGCGCACGCTCGGCGCGGTGGACGCCGAATCGCGTCGCCGCATCGCCAGCGAAACGCTCGACATCTACGCGCCGATCGCGCAGCGCCTGGGCATGAACCGTTTCAAGTCCGAGCTGCAGGATCTTGGTTTTCGCGCGCTCTATCCGGATCGACATCGGGTCATCGCGGCGCGCATACGCTCGGTGCTCGGCAACCGCCGCGAAGCGATGGCGCGCATCGAGCACGCGCTCGACGCGCGGCTCGGCAGCGAAACCGTCCCGCATCGCGTGATGAGCCGCATCAAATCGCCTTACAGCATCTATTCGAAGATGAAGAGCGAACACAAATCGTTCGCGCAGATGATGGATGTGTATGGGTTTCGCGTGATCGTCGACAGCGTCGCCCACTGCTATCAAGGGCTCGGCGCGGTGCATGCGCTGTACAAACCGCTCGAAGGACGCTTCAAGGATTTCATCGCGATTCCGAAGGCGAACGGCTATCAGTCGCTGCACACGGTGCTGTTCGGTCCGTTCGGCGCGCCGATCGAGATCCAGATCCGCACCGAGGAAATGGATGCGGTCGCCGAACGCGGCGTCGCTGCGCACTGGGTCTACAAGACCGACGCGACGCCGGCCAACAGCGCGCAGAGCCGTGCCCGCGAATGGGTTTCGGGCCTCGTCGATCGCGAGACGCAGACGCCGTCTTCGCTGGAGTTCATCGAGAACGTCAAGGTCGACCTGTTCCCGGACGAGGTTTATCTGTTCACGCCGCGCGGTGAGATTCTCGCACTGCCGCGCAATGCGACCGCGCTCGATTTCGCGTATTTCGTGCACACCGACGTCGGCAATCACGCGGTCGCCGCGCGCGTCGACAAGAAACTCGTGCCGCTGCGCACGCGCCTTTCGAGCGGGCAGAGCGTCGAGATCATCACGGCGCCCTCGGCGGCGCCGAGCCCGCAATGGCTGGAATGGGTCGTCTCCGGTCGCGCGCGCACGGCCATCCGCCAGCACCTCAAGCACCTGCAGCACGAGGATGCTGTCGATTTCGGCCACCGCATGCTGGATCGCGCGCTCGATGCGGTTGAAAGCTCGCTCGAAGCGATTCCGCATTCGGTGCTCGATCGCTACCTCGCCGACAACAAGTTCAAACGACTCGAAGAGCTTCTGGCCGATGTCGCGATGGGGAATCGCATGCCCGATGCGGTCGCGCGCGCGCTTCTTTCCGCGCAACCTGCTGCGCCGCGCAGAAAGCGCACGCACACCGACGAGAAGATTCTGATCACCGGCGCCGAGCGCGGCGTGCTTTCGTTTGGCAACTGCTGCCATCCGGTGCCGGGCGACGAGATCATGGGTTATCTCTCGGCCGGCAAAGGCATCGTCGTGCATCGCGTCGAATGTCCCAACGTGCCGGAGTTTCGCAAGTCGCCCGAGCGCGTGGTCGACATCGGCTGGGACGCCAACGTCCGCGGCGACTACAAGGTTGAGCTGCGCATCGAAGTCGCCAACAAACCGGGCGTACTCGCGCAGGTCGCCGCCGCGATCGCCGATGCGGGCTCGAACATCGAGAACGTCGAGTACAAGGAACGCGACGGCGTATCGGCCATTCTTCTCTTCACGATCGAAGTGAAAAACCGCAAGCACCTCGCCGACGTGATGCGGCGTGTGCGTAGGCTGGCCGTCGTCACCGCAGTGCGCCGGCATCCGGTCTGAATTTTCGGGTTCGAGCCGGTGCAAAACCGTCTCGTCGTCCCGGCGAAAGCCCCATTCGCTTTCACAGCAGAATCAAAATGGATCCCCGTCTTTCGCCGGGATGACGTTGATTGGCTGGCGTTTGCGTGGAGCACGTGCAGATTCATGCGAACAGGAGCGATAAGCGCGCAGCACTCTGTCGCCGTGGTAGTCGACTCGACTACACTTCGCCGCATGACTTCCAAAGATCGCAGCATCATCAGCACCGAACGCGCGCCAAAGGCGATTGGCCCGTATTCGCAGGGCGTACGCACCGGCGAGGCGCTCTATCTCTCCGGCCAGATCCCGCTCGATCCCTTGACCGGCGAGATTGTCACCGGCGACATCGCCACGCAGACACGGCGTGTCTTCGAGAACATCAAGGCCGTGCTCGAAGCCGCTGGCGCCTCGTTCGGTGATGTCGTTCGCGTTGGAATCTACCTGACCGATCTTGGCAATTTCACCGCGGTCAATGACGTCATGAAGCAATACTTTGCCGAACCGTATCCCGCACGCTCGACGATTGGTGTTTCTGCGTTGCCGCGCGGCGCGGCGGTCGAAATC
>DASYJJ010000184.1:0-7122 GCA_035996605.1 Rhodanobacteraceae bacterium | reverse complement strand
CGAATTGCGACAGTGTGTGGCGGGCGAGTCGTGGGATTGGGATGGCGTACATTTCCGCATCGTTTCGCCAGCAGCGGCGATGCTCGGTCCCCCCGAGCCGCGCGGGGACAACGATCGATCGTGCGTGCTGCTCATCGAAGGCACTGGCGGCCGGCTGCTCCTGACCGGCGACATCACGAGCCGCATCGAGCCGCGCGTTGCCGAAGAGATCCGCACGGGAACACCGCTCGTACTCGCGGTCGCACATCACGGCAGCCGCGGTTCATCGAGCGCCGTCTTCATCGCCGCTGCACAGCCCACGCTCGCGATCGTCTCTGCCGGGTGGCACAGCCGATACGGCCATCCGCACGCTGAAACAGTCGAGCGGTTTCACGATGCGCGCGTGGCCTTGCGGAATACGGCGGGCCAAGGTGCGATCACGGTCGAGTTTCCTGCCACGGGCCGTCCTTTCGCGCGTAGCGAGCGCGAGCGGCGTCACTACTATTGGCGCGAGCGCAGCGAACCGCCGTGATGTCCCGGGCGGTTCGAAGGAAACGGCGCCGGAACAGGGATGTGCCGTCGTGGCAGACAGCCAGATGCTCGCCGAGGCAAACATGGCGGGGGCCGCCGCGATCGTTTGCCTGCACCGCGGCAGGATGCCCGGTTCTGCAAATCGATCGATGCGCAGCGCGTCGCAGAGTGGCGGCTCGCCACGCTGCTATCATCCGGGCCGACAGGCGCCTCGCGGCCTTGAACGAACGGAAGGGTAGAACCGTGCTCGAAATCCTGATGGCGGGCGGCTGGGCGATGGTGCCCATCCTGATCTGCTCGGCGGTCGCGCTGGCGATCATCCTCGAGAGATTCTGGTCGCTGCGGCGCTCGGCGGTGATTCCGCCCGGCCTTGGCGACGAAGTGCGCGAGTGGGCGCGCACGCGAAAGATCGATCCGGAGCATCTGAGCGTGCTGAGTTCAAACTCACCGCTCGGCGAGTTGCTCGCTGCGGCGCTGTCCGTGCGCAACCGGCCGCGCGAGATCATCAAGGAACGCGTCGAGGATACGGGACGCCATGTCGTGCATCGCTTGGAGCGGTTTCTCAACACACTCGGCACCATCGCGTTGATCGGACCGCTGCTCGGCCTTCTCGGCACGGTGTTCGGTCTCATCAAAATGTTCTTCGCGGTCATGATCAGCGGCGTCGGCGATCCGATGAAGATGGCCGGTGGTATCGGCGAGGCGCTGGTCTGCACAGCGGCCGGTCTTTGCGTCGCGATTCCGGCGTACGTTCTGCATCGTTATTTCCGCGGACGCGTCGCCGATCTCGTCGTCGAGATGGAACGCCAGGTGTTTCTCCTGACCGACGAGCTCACCGCGATCGGCGAGGGCGCTGCCGCGCCACCCGTCCGCGTGGCGCGCGCGGCAGGCTGAGACGACCATGCGCATTACTTCCGGACGCCGCGACGACGATTTCGAGATCAACGTGATCTCGCTGATCGACGTGATGCTGACGCTCTTGATGTTCTTCGTGCTGACCACGACTTTCGTGCAGCACACGCGCATGAAAGTGACGTTGCCGCAGGCGGCTTCGGCCGACTCCACCGAGCAGCGCGAAGCGCTGACCATCATGATCGATCGCGAAGGGCACTATTACATCGACAACAACGAGGTCCTGAACCCGGGCCTCGATTCGCTGAGCGAGGCGATCGAACGCGTCGCCGGCGACGATCGCGAACGACCGGTGACTTTGCGCGCCGACGCAATGACTCCGCATCAGTCCGTCATCACCGCGATGGATGCGCTGGGCAGGCTGGGTTTCACGCGCCTATCGATCGCCACGACGCCGCCGCAGGCAACCGCTCGTCCGTGAGCAGCGCCAAGCCCGTCGAGCCGTCGTTCTTCGTAACCTACCGGCGGTTGCTGGGTTATCTGCGCCCGCATCGGACGGTCGCGTCGGTCGCGGTGCTGGGCATGGTGTTCGATGCGACGTGCAGCACCGTTTTCATGCAGCTGATCCGCCCGATGTTGAACGATCTTTTCATCGGTCGCGACGCGCGTACGATTTTCTGGCTGCCGGTCGCGATCATCGTGCTGTTCATCGTGCGCGGCTCGGCGACGTATGCGACGGACTTCGGCATGGCCCGCGTCGGTCGCGGCGTCGTGCAGGCGTTGCGCAGTGAAGTGTTTGCACGTTATCTGCGCTTGCCGGCGGCGTATTTCGATCGCGAACCTTCCGGCCAGCAGATTTCGCGGCTCGTCTATACCGTCGAGCAGGTCGCGACGGCCAGCACCGATGCGCTGAAGACGTTGATCCTGCATTCGCTGACGATCATCGGCCTTACCGCAGGGATGCTTTACACCAGCGTGCGGCTGACGCTCGCGTTATTCGTGCTCGCGCCGCTGATCGCGGGGATCGTCTACTTCGTTGGACGGCGCTATCGGCGCATCTCGCATCGCATCCAGCGCTCGATGGGCTCAGTCGCAGGCATCGTCGATGAAGTCGTGTCGGGACATCGCGAGGTCAAGATTTACGGCGGGCGCAATTACGAGAGCACGCGCTTCGACGCCGTTGCCGACGAGAACCGCCTGCTGAATCTCAAGATCGCATCGACCAATGCGCTGTCCACCTCGCTCGTTCAACTGGTCGCCGCGTGTTCGCTGGCAGCGGTGATCTTCGTCGCCACGCGTCCGGGCATCATCCAGCACATGGATCCGGGTTCGTTCATGTCCGTCATCACTTCGATGATGGTGATGCTGACGTCGTTGAAGCAGCTCACCACGGTGCAGGCGGGCATGCAGCGCGGCATCGCCGCTGCGCAGGATCTTTTCAGCGTGATCGACACGCCGAGCGAGCGCGACGAAGGCCACACGCGCGTGGAGCGTTGTCTGGGCGACATCGAATTGCGCGGCGTGGAATTGCAGTATTCCGGCCAGATCCGCGGTGCGCTCAACGGTGTCGATCTCAGATGCGCGGGCGGAACGGTGACTGCCCTGGTCGGTCCTTCGGGCGGCGGCAAGACAAGTCTGGTCAGCCTGCTGCCACGTTTCTATGAACCCACCGCCGGCGAAATTCTGCTCGATGGTCGTGCGCTCAGCGACTACAGCATCACGAGCCTGCGCGAGCAGATCGCCTGGGTCGGACAAAAAGTCGTGCTGTTCAACGACACCGTCGCGCGCAACATCGCCTACGGATCACTGGCTGGCGCATCGCGCGCCGAGATCGAGGACGCCGCACGCGCCGCGAACGCGATGGAATTCATCTCGCGTCTTCCGGAAGGACTCGACAGCAGCGTCGGCGAGGGCGGTGCGCTCCTCTCCGGTGGACAGCGCCAGCGCATTGCGATCGCGCGCGCGTTGCTCAAGAACGCGCCGATCCTGATTCTCGATGAAGCGACCAGCGCGCTCGACAGCGAGTCCGAACGGCTGATCCAGAACGCACTCGCGCGCCTGATGCGTGATCGCACGGTGGTCGTCATCGCGCATCGATTGTCGACCGTCGAACACGCCGATCAGATCGTCGTGCTCGAAGAAGGACGCATCGTCGAGCGCGGATCGCATGCTGCGCTGCTGGCGCGCAACGGCCGGTATGCCATGCTGTATCGCACGCAGTTTCGCGGGGATGTGATCGCACCCGTGATGCCGGCAACCATCTGAGCGGGTGCTCATGAGCGGCCTCGCAGATCGCCTTCAGCGCGTCTGGTACGACGGCGAGCCGGTTCCGTTCTGGTTGATCGCGCTCGTGCCGGTCTATCGTGCGTTGCGAGCGCTGGATCTGGCGATGTATCGCTTCGGTCTGCGTCGCAGCGCGCGCGTCGACGCGCGTGTCATCGTGGTCGGCAATCTCACCGCGGGCGGCAGCGGCAAGACACCGCTGGTGATTGCGCTCGTGGAAGCGCTGCGCGCTCGCGGCATGCGTCCGGCGATCGTCAGCCGCGGCTATGGCGGATCGCAGAGATCGGCCGGCGTTCTCGATGACACGCCCGATCCGCGCCGCTACGGCGACGAGTCATGCCTGATGCGCCGCCGTACCGGCGCGCAGGTTGCGATCGGTCGCGATCGTGCCGAGGCGGCGTCGCTGCTTGTGCGGCAAGGCGCCGACATCGTAATCGCCGACGACGGTCTGCAGAATCCTTCGCTCGTGCGCGATATCGAGATCTGCGTCATCGATGGACAACGTCGCTTCGGCAACGAGCGGTTGCTGCCGGCCGGGCCGTTGCGCGAGCCGCTCGACCGCTTGAACCACGTCGACTTCCGTGTTTGCAACGGCGCGCGGGCCGAGCCCGGCGAAGTCGCGATGCGGCTGGTCGGCGAAATGGCGGTTGCCGTTGCCGGCGCGATGCGCACCCGGCCGTTGTCGTCGTTCGTTCGGCAGCGCGTGCATGCGATCGCCGGAATCGGCAATCCGGCGCGATTCTTCGCCGGACTCCAGGCGCGCGGACTCGATGTCATTGCACATTCCTTCCCCGATCATCACCCGTTTGTCGCAGCCGATCTCGAATTCGGCGACCGCCTGCCGGTGTTGATGACCGAAAAAGATGCAATCAAATGCATCAGCTTCGCCTCTCCGGATGTCTGGTGCGTGCCGGTGAGTGCGGAGTTGCCGGCGGCGTTCATCGATGCGCTCGTCGCGCGCTTGCGCTCGCGGTAGGGTGCGCCGGCTCGGTCGGCCAGTTTTCGCCGTGACGCAGACCGGAGATTGGTCGTAACGAAAGCAGCCCAAAGGACCAGACGGAAACATCGGGGATGCTGGTGAGCAGATTGAGCAGGGCGGATGAGTTCCGCGGCGAGCGGCGACAGTCGAAAGCGCGGTCCGCGTCGACGGGTGTATCCGCATCACGTCTGTTCTTGCACGTGCGTTTCGCTGGCGCGTGGCTGGTCTTCGACCCATTGCCAGAACAGCTGGTAACCGACCGCAAGAATCACCGGACCGATGAATAGGCCGGTAATGCCGCCGGTCACCATCCCGCCCAGCGCGCCGATCAGTACCACTGGCATCGGTACGTCGACACCGCGACCGAGCAGCAACGGCTTGAGCACGTTGTCGGAAAGCCCGGCGATGAACACATAGATCGCGAATACGATCGTACCCAAGTTCGCACCATGGGTGAGGAAGACGAAGACGATCACCGGCAGCGTGATCAGGCTCGTCGGCAGTTGCATGATGCCCAACAGCAACACCGCGAGCGCCAACAGACCAGCGCCGGGGATGCCCATGAGCACGAAGCCGACGCCGATCAGCAACATCTGTATGAAGGCGATGCCGACCACGCCCTGAGCCACTGCTCGAATGGTGGCTGTGCATAGCCTCATGGTCTGCAGTGCCCGGTCCGGACCGAAGATGCGTGAGGTGATCCGCAATGCGCTGCGCTCACCGTTTTCGCCGTTGGCCATGACGATGCCGGCGATGACCAGTGCGACGACGAACATCATGAGGCCCAGGCCAAGGCCAGCGAGCTTGCCCAGCAGGGCGAGGCTGACCTCACTGAGTCGAGGCGAAAACCTCTGCGCCAGGCCGGTCAGGTCCGCGGTGGCTTGCAACCAGAAGTCGTACACGCGCTGGCCTATCAGCGGCCAGCTCGCAACCGACTCGGCCGGCGGAGGAATATGAAACTCGCCGCTCTTGACGGAAGCCAGCATAGCCTGCACGGAGTGGGTCATCGATGTGCCCAGCAGATAGATGGGCACCAGGATGATGCCGATCGCTATCAGCACGATCAGCGTCGCGGCGCGACCATCTTTGTTACCCAACTTGCCCTTGAGTTGCACCTGCAGCGGGTAGAGCGTGATCGTCAGGATCATCGACCAGAGCATCAGCTGCAGAAATGGACTGAAGATCCGGTAGCAGAAAATCACCAGCGCGGCGATTAGCCCGGTACGAATCAGTACGTCGAGCAGCTCGCGTGACAGCGCCCTCTCGAAAGTCCCTTGGGACAACATCGGCTCTCCCCGTGTTCAAGCAGAGATCGTGGATCGAGGTTACACCGAATCTTCGTCTCCACGCGCTTTGGATTCGCCGACTCTCGACGTTGGCGATGCCGGCGCTCACCAGATGTCGATTCGATCTGCCGTTCCAGCGCACATCGGATCGCCCGGCTCGCATTCGAAGGCCTTCGCATACTCAAGCAGATTTGCCGGGGCGGCGTTTGCGCGCACGCTCGCTGGAGCGTGCGGATCATGCTGCAACCGAAAGCGCGCCTCGCCGAGCGTCAGGTTCTGCCGCCACAGCATCGCCCATGCAAAAAAGAATCGCTGCTCGCGCGTGTAACCGTCGATCATGGGATCGGCGTCGGCATCCCGGTGCGCTTCCCGCATCGCGTCGTATGCAACCGCGAGGCCGCCGAAATCGGCGACGTTCTCGCCAAGCGTCAGACGTCCGTCGATCGGATCGTCGTCGGAAAGGCCCTCGAATCGGGCGATCATTCGCGCAGTCAATGCCTCGAAACGCGCACGGTCTTCGGGTGTCCACCAGTTTTCGAATCGCCCGGCGGCGCTGAATCGGCTGCCCTGGTCGTCGTAGCCGTGAATCATCTCGTGCGCGATCACCGCGCCGATCGCGCCATAGTTGAGCGGCGCGTCCGCCGCTGCGTCGAAGAACGGCGATGCGAGAATGCCTGCGGGGAAAAAAATCTCGTTGCGCTGCGGATCGTAGCCGGCATTCACCGATTGCGGCGGCATCGGCCACCGGCTGCGGTCGGTCGGCTGATCGATGCGTGCGACGCGTTGTTGCAGCTCGAAGCATCGCGACGCGAGCACGTTCGCATACAGCGAGCTGCGGCCTGTCGCAAGCGCGGATAGATCGCGCCAGCGTTCCGGATATCCGATCTTGAACGACAGCGCCGACAATTTCGCGAGCGCCGCGCGCCGCGTTTCCTCGCTCATCCAGGAATTCTTCTCGAGCCGTTTGCGCAACGAAGTGCGCAAGGTTTCGGCGATCGCGCCGATCTGCTGCTTCGATTCCGGGTCGAAGCAACGGGTCACGTAAAGCTGCCCCATCGCTTCGCCGACGTTCGCGTTGATTGCGTCAAGGGTTCGTTTCCAGCGCGGTGCCAAAACGCGCTGACCGCGCAAGGTTTCGCCGTGGAAGCGGTGGTATGTGGCCGCGAATTCTTCGGCGAGGAAAGGCGCCGCGTCGTTCACGGTATGAAAGCG
>DASYJJ010000183.1:0-2994 GCA_035996605.1 Rhodanobacteraceae bacterium | reverse complement strand
ATGTGGATCGAGCCGTTGACTTTGTCGACATCGACACCGCGCGCGTGGGCGGCGAATGCGAGGGCGAGCGAAAGGACGGTGCTGGCGGTGACGATGGCGCGTTTCATGGGCGGACTCCGGTCCTCTGGGTATGGCGCTTTGGATGCTCCGAGGGTGCGCAAGGTTTAATCCGCCCTTCATGGCCCATCCGTCATGCCTCGGCTAGCATGGCAGCCGATTTTCTCCGTACGGAACCCACTCATGGCGCGACCCAAGCCAGTTCTCCTCCTGATTCTCGATGGCTGGGGCTATCGCGAGGACAGCGCCCACAACGCGATCGCCGAGGCGAACGCGCCGAACTGGCGACGCTTGCTTCGGGACTATCCGCACACGCTGGTGGAGACTCACGGTCTTCACGTAGGTCTTCCCGACGGGCAGATGGGCAATTCCGAGGTCGGCCACATGAACATCGGTTCGGGCCGCGTCGTCTATCAGGACCTGACGCGCATCGACGCCGCGATCGTCGACGGCAGCTTTTTCCAGAATGCCGCGCTCGCCGGCGCCTCTGATGCGGCGAAACAGCACAGCGGTACGCTGCACGTATTCGGCCTCGTCTCGCCGGGCGGCGTGCACAGTCACGAGGACCACATCGTCGCGATGCTCGATCTCGCCGCGCACCGCGGCGTGACGCACATCGCCGTGCATGCGTTTCTGGACGGTCGCGACACGCCGCCGCGGAGCGCACGCGCGTCGCTGGAGAAACTCGAGAAGAAATGCGCATCGATCGCGGGCGCTTTCATCGCCAGCGTCTGCGGCCGCTACTACGCGATGGATCGCGACAAGCGCTGGGATCGCGTGCAGCTCGCGTACGATGCGATAGCGAACGGCGAATCGCCATTCCATGCCGCGAGTGCCATCGCCGCGCTCGATCTCGGCTACGCGCGCGGCGAGAACGATGAATTCGTGAAACCCACTATCGTCGGCAAGTCCTCGCCGATCGTCGATGGGGACGCGGTGGTCTTCATGAACTTTCGCGCGGATCGGGCGCGCGAGCTCTCGCATGCGTTCGTCGATACGGATTTCTCCGGATTTCCGCGTGCGCGCGCGGTCAAACTTTCGGCTTTCGTAAGCCTCACCGATTACGAAAAAGGACTCGCAGTGTCGGCGATCGCGTATCCGGCGCAATCGATGCAGAACTCGCTCGGCGAATATCTTTCATCGCTCGGGCTGACGCAGCTGCGCATTGCGGAAACCGAAAAATACGCGCACGTGACGTTCTTTTTCTCGGGCGGCCGGGAGGCTCCGTTCCCGGGCGAGCAACGCATCCTGGTGCCGAGCCCGCATGTCGCGACGTACGATTTGAAGCCTGAAATGAGCTGTCCCGAAGTCACCCAGAAACTCGTCGAAGCGATTGCTTCGCAGACGTTCGATTTCATCGTCTGCAATCTCGCCAACGCGGACATGGTCGGTCACACCGGCATCGAAGCCGCGGGCATCAAGGCGGCCGAAGCGATCGACGCGGCGCTCGGACGCATTACCGATGCGATCGTCGCGGCCGGAGGAGAAATGCTGATCAGCGCCGACCACGGCAATCTCGAACAGATGCTCGATGCGAACGGCATCGCGCACACGCAGCACACGGTCGGACCCGTACCGCTGGTCTACGTCGGGCGCAAGGCGACTCTGCAGTACGGCGCGCTCCGCGATCTTGCGCCAACGGCGCTTGCGCTGATGAACCTTCCGCAGCCATCCGAGATGACAGGCCACAGCCTGGTCGAGTTCACGGCTTGATCCCTCGCGCCGCGCTGCTCGCATCGCTGGTGCTGTCGACGGCAGCGACGCTCGCGTTCGCCGATCCTGCTGATGATCCGTCCGATCCGCAGCACGCCGCGCAGGAACGCGAAGCGCGCCAGAAACTCGATACGGTGCGCGCCGAGATCAAGGCGCTGGCCGAACAGCAGCGCGCCACCGAGGATGCGCGCAGCGACGCCGCGCGTGCGCTGCGCGCGAAGGAAACCGAGCTCGCCGCGATCGCGAAAGACGTGCACGCGCTCGATGAAAAAATCGTTTCGCAGCAATCGCAGTTGGACAAGCTCGATGCCGAGCGCGCCGAGCTCGAAACCGTGCTCAAGACACAACGCGATGCACTCGCCGCATTGCTGCGCTCGGCCTACGCGCTGGGGCGCAATGAAGAATTGAAGCTCCTCTTGCAGCAGAACGACGTGGCCGCGATCGCCCGCGTGCTCGCCTACAACCGCTATTTCCAGCGCGCGCGCATCGGCCGCATCGATCGGTTGAGCGTGGATCTCGAGCAGCTCGCCAATGTGCAGGCGTCGATCCGCGAGAAGTCCGCCGAGCTTGCCTCGACCCGCGATGCGCGCGCGGCCGAAGGAACGCGACTCGAAAACGAGCGCAGCGAACGCGAGACTCTGGTCGGCGAGCTCGACGCCAAGCTCACCGAGCAGGGCGCGCGTGCCGCGGCACTCGGCAAGGACGAAAAAGCGCTTGGCGGACTCATCGAAAAACTGCGCGACGTGTTCGCCGACATTCCCAAGCAGCTCGCCGGCGCCGAACCCTTCGCCTCGATGCGCGGACGTCTCGCGTTGCCGTTGAAAGGCAAACTCGTCACCCCATTTGGCGCCATCGACGATTCCGGCCGGCACAGCAGCGGACTCCTGATCGCGGCGAAAAATGGCAGCGCCGTGCATGCGGTCTCGCACGGGCGCGTGGTGTTCGCGGACTGGCTGCGCGGTTACGGGCTCATGATCATCGTCGATCACGGCGACGGCTTTCTCAGTCTTTACGGCTGCAACGAAACCCTGCTGAAGGACGTCGGCGACTGGGTCGACGCGGGCGAGACCATCGCTACCAGCGGCGCCAGCGGCGGGCAGAAGTCGCCGGGGCTCTATTTCGAGCTTCGCGCGAAAGGGCAGGCGGTCGATCCGAAAGGCTGGCTGCGGTGAACCGTACCGATGCCGCGTTGTCCTAGCCCATAAGCGCACGTGCCGGGAGCGG
>DASYJJ010000182.1:0-12710 GCA_035996605.1 Rhodanobacteraceae bacterium | reverse complement strand
CGGCACTTTCCAGATTGGACACGATCCGCTCGCGACCCAGCAACTTGCCGAGGCGTGAGTGCTGGATCGTTGCGTCGACATCCGGCGAGAGTCCGGCCAGCCAGACCGTCAGGCCCGCTTCGCGTTGCCGTTTCTCGCCTTCGATCAGCGCCTTGACCGCCGAGTATTCGAGGTCGAAGACACCACTGAAATCCAGAACGACGACCTTCGCGCCGGCTTCGGTGATCAGCCGCCGGATCTGCTCGCCGAACCGCTCCGAATTGAGGAAGAATACGCGTCCCTCGAGTCGCAGCAGCAGCAGGCCCGGGAACGATTCGTCTTGCGCGTGCTCGGGCGAGCGCGGCCGGAACACGTTCGTGCCGGGCTTCCGAGCCAGCACATATACCGGCCGATTCGTGCTCTGGCGGGCGAGTGCGACGAGCGAGACGATGATCGCGACGAGGATGCCCTGCAAGGTGCCGATCAGCATGACGCCCACGAATGCGACGCCGGCCCAGATGAATTCGGTGCGGCGAATCGCGAGGATGTCGCGGAAATCGTCCGGCCGTATCAGTCCGATCGAATAGAAGATGACGATGCCGCCGAGAACCGCATGCGGCATGAGGCCCAGCAGCGGCGCCAGCAATAGCATCGTCAGCAGCGTCATCACGGCGGTTGTGAGCCCCGCAATTTGCGTGCGCGCGCCGGTCATGCGGTTGACAGCGGTCTGGCTCATTCCGCCGCCAGATGGCATTGACCCGAACATGGCCCCGGCGGCGTTCGCCATCCCGGTCGCAAAGAGTTCGGCGTTGGGACGCGGGCTCGGCTCATCGCTGCGTGCGAACGCACGCCCGACCGCCGCCGTTTCCGTGAAGCTCATCAGCGCGATGCCGAGCGCGGCGGGCCAGAGCTGATTCGCAAGCGCGATGCCGGGTACGTTGAAGGCGGGAAGTCCGGCCGGGATTGCGCCGACCAGCTCGATCCCCCGATCTTGCAGTCCGAGCAGTCCGACGGCAGCGATGGCGATTGCGATGACGACCAGCGGCGCGGGCCAGCGCGGCCTGAATTTTTCGATGACGGCGAGCATGAGGATCGTCAGCGCTCCCACGACAAGAGTCGCCACCGATACGTTGGAAAGTCCTGACACGATGGCCCACACGTTGTGCAGGAATGTGCCCTTCGTGAAATGAATGCCGAGGACCTTTGGGATCTGATCGACGATGATGACGACGCCGATCCCAGCCTTGAAGCCGATCAGCACCGGTTCCGAAATGAAGTTGGCAACGAACCCCAGACGCAGGACCGATGCGAGAATCAGCGTTGCTCCTACCATCAGCGTGAGCAACGCTGTGGTTTGCAACAACGCTGCCGGATCGCCGTTGGGCACTGCCGCGTCGAGTGCCGCGCCGGTCAGGATCGCAATCGTCGTGGTCGTGCTTGCGCTGATGGGACGCGACGTGCCGAGCACGGCATAGACGATGAGCGGCACGAACGCGGTGTAGAGGCCGACCTGGACCGGCAGCCCGGCGATGGTTGCGTAGGCCATCGCTTTCGGAATGACAACGGCCGCGGTCGTGAGACCGGCGACGATATCGAAACGCAGCCACTCCTTGCGATAGGTCGGCAGCCAATCGAGCAAGGCCAGTCGGGCGGCGGCTTGCGTCATTTGTTCAGACTACTCGCCCGGACGGCCTCCGGCCAGATTCCTGCAGCGATGCGATAGCACCGCGGCCTGCGCATTGCGAACGCGGGATCTGTGTAGACGTGATGCGCGCATATGAGCGCAGGCGCACTGCTGCTAGACAACGTCCAAAGCCCACTTCTGCTGTGACCCTTGGCCGCAAGAAACGCTACCGGACCGATCCGCGCGGTGCTACACGACCAGTGGTTCGGTCTGCAGCTCGATACCGAAACGCTCGCGTACCGCTGATTGAATGCGTTCGGCGAGGGCGCCGATCTGCGCGCCGCTGGCATTGCCGTGATTGACGAGAACCAGCGCATGCTGGCTCGAAACGCCGGCATCGCCGTCTCGCAAGCCCTTGAATCCACAAGACTCGACGAGCCATGCGGCGGAAATCTTGTTCAATCCTGCACCAGCCGCCCAGAGCGGTGCATCCGGATGTTCTTTGCGGAGCGATTCAGCTTCGGCGTCGGCAATCAACGGGTTCTTGAAAAAACTTCCAGCGTTGCCGATCACGCGCGGATTCGGCAACTTGCGCATGCGGATGCGCGTGATCGCTTCGGCGACGCTGGCGGGACGCGGCTCGTCCACGCCGAGCACCGCGAGTTCCTCGCGTACGCCGGCGTAGTCCAGACGCAATGAGTGATTGCGCGGCAGATCGAACTCGACGGCCGTGATGACGTAACGATGGGGCATCTGCTTGAAGATCGAGTCGCGATATGCGAATGCGCAATCGGCATTGGCAAGACTCGCCATCTCCGAGTTCGCGCGATCCCATGCTTCGACGCGGTGGATGAATTCGCGTACTTCGACGCCATAGGCACCGATGTTCTGCATCGGTGCCGCACCGACGGAGCCCGGAATTGCGGCGAGATTCTCCAGGCCCGCGAATCCGCGAGCGAGGGACCAGTGCACGAAATCGTTCCAGTTCTCGCCGGCTTCGACGCGGACGTGCGCGCGATTCTCGTCCGCTTCGAGGATTGCGATACCGCGTGTCGCGATCGACAGAATCACGCCGGGCCAGTCGCGCGTAAACAGGATGTTGCTGCCTTCGCCCAGCACCAGCAACGGTTGCGATTTCAGTGCGGCGAAACCGAACAACTCGGCGAGCGCTTCGCGCCGGCGCACATCGATCAGCATTGCCGCGCGCGCTGCGACGTGAAACGTATTGCGCGCGGCGAGCGATGCGTTCTCGACGATCGTGTATCCGGCGCCCTCTGCGGTCGCGAGGATCATGCGTTGCCTGCCGTCGCGTTGCGTCCGCGTATTGCCTCGACGCATTCGCCGATCAGCGCCGGACCGCGATAGACCATGCCCGTGTAAAACTGCACCACTGATGCGCCCGCAGCGATTTTCGCCGCCGCATCGTCGCCCGACACGATGCCGCCGACGCCGATCAGCGGAATACGGTCGCCGAGTCGTTCCTTCATGCCGCGCAGAACCGCCGTGGATTTTTCGAACAGTGGTTTGCCGGAGAGGCCGCCGCTTTCGTTCGCATGACGCAGGCCGGCGATCGGCGCGCGATCGATCGTCGTATTGGTGCAGATGAGACCGTCGATGCCGCTTGCGAGTGCAACTTCGGCAATGCCGTCCAGCTCGGCAGCGCCAAGATCGGGCGCGATTTTCAACAGCATGGGCTTGCGCACGCGGTGCTTCGCCGCGAGGCGCTCCTGCGCTTCGCGCAGCGTACCGACGAAACGTTTCAGCGTTTCCTCTTCCTGAAGGTCGCGCAGGCCCTGCGTGTTCGGCGAGGAAATGTTGATCGTGACGTAGCTTGCGCGTGCGTAAACACGCTCGAGGCAGAAGAGGTAGTCATCGACCGCCCGTTCGTTCGGCGTGTCCTTGTTTTTTCCGATGTTGATGCCGAGCATGCCGCCGAACTTCGCGCGTTCGACATTGCGCACGAGCGCATCGACGCCGTGGTTGTTGAATCCGAGCCGATTGATGACGGCTTCGCCTTCGGGCAACCGGAACATGCGCGGTTTTGGATTGCCGGGCTGCGGCCGCGGCGTCGTCGTGCCTACTTCAATGAAACCGAATCCAAGTGCGGCGAGCGCATCGACATGTGCCCCATTCTTGTCGAGACCGGCGGCGAGCCCTACGGGATTTTCGAAGCGAAGTCCGAAGGCGTCGACTGGCAACGGTTTTGGACGCGCTGCGAGCAGCGCATTGAAACCGGTGCGGTAGGCGGCCTCGATTGAGGCGAGGCCAAGATCGTGCGCGCGCTCGGCGTCCAGGCAGAACAGAAACGGGCGGGCGAGTGCGTACATCAGAAATCGGGGCTGGCGTGGTGCTGCGTATCGTAGAGCAGCAGGAAGGCCGTCGTGCTCAATGGCCGAGGTGTCCGAGGAACGCGAGACCGCCAAAGAACATGAAAATCAAAAAGATTGCGCCGATGAAAATCGCGAGATGCGCCCAGCCGAGAATCAGTCCAGCCAGAGCCATGCCGTCGCCATCGATCGTGCCGGGCGGCGCACGGCGAATTTCGTTGCGCGCCGAATGGCCGAGAATGACGGCGACGAGCGCGCCGATAAAAGGCAGCGCGATCCACGACAGGATGCCGAAGACGAGACTTGCCGTCGCGGTTCCACTGGTGCGAACTGGTGTATCCATCGACATCCGCTCTTCAATGTGACGAACCGTCGCCGCCCCGACGCGCGGCTGTCGCGAGTCGTCCGCGTGAATCAAAGATCGAACTTGATGCCCTGAGCCAGGGGCAGCGCGTCCGAATAGTTGATCGTGTTGGTTTGCCGGCGCATATACGCCTTCCACGCGTCCGAACCCGATTCGCGTCCGCCGCCGGTTTCCTTCTCGCCGCCGAATGCACCGCCGATTTCGGCGCCGGACGTGCCGATATTGACGTTCGCGATGCCGCAGTCGGAACCTGCGGACGACAAATATTGTTCTGCCGCCCTGAGATTCTGCGTGAATATCGACGAGGAAAGTCCCTGCGGCACGCTGTTCTGCTGATCGATCGCATCGTCGATCGACTTGAAAGGCATCACGTAGAGAATCGGCGCGAACGTCTCCGTTTGCACCACTTCGTCGGAATTCTTGAGGCCCTTCACGATCGTCGGCAATACGAAATTGCCCGCGCGATCGGAAAGTGCCTTGCCACCGGTGACGATGGTGCCGCCGCTGGCCTTCGCTTTTTCGACCGCGCCAAGATACTGGTCGACCGCGACCTTGCTGTTGAGTGGTCCCATCAAGGTCGTCGGCGAAGTGGGATCACCGATCTTCGATTCGACCTGCCTGTATGCGGTGGCGAGTTTGTCGAGCACGTCTTCGAAGATGGATTCCTGCACGAACAAACGTCGCGTCGATGTGCAGCGCTGTCCGCAGGTGCCAACCGCGCCGAACACGATCGCCGGGATAGCGAGTTTCAGGTCGGCGCTCTCATCGACGATGATCGCGTTGTTGCCGCCCAGCTCAAGCAGCGAGCGACCCATGCGTTGCGCGACGCGCTCGCCGACCAGGCGCCCGACTTTCGTCGAGCCCGTAAAGCTGATCAGTGGAATGCGGCGATCGTCTACGAACGTCTGCGCAAGCTCGGTGCCGCCATCGTTGAACAGAAAGAAAAGATCGGGAAAACCGGCGGCCTTCAACGCATCGTTGCAGATTCTCATCGACGCGATCGCGGACAACGGAACCTTCGGCGATGGCTTCCAGATCGAAATGTCGCCACAGACCGCCGCGATGAACGCATTCCACGCCCACACCGCGACCGGAAAATTGAATGCGGAAATGATGCCGATGAGACCGATCGGATGCCATTGCTCGTACATGCGATGGCCGGGCCGTTCCGAGTGCATCGAGAGGCCGTACAACATGCGGCTCTGGCCGACCGCGAAGTCGGCGATGTCGATCATCTCCTGAACTTCGCCGTCACCCTCGGGCTTGATCTTGCCCATCTCGAGCGCGACCAGCGAGCCGAGTGCATCCTTGTGCGTGCGCAGCGCCTGGGCGCAGAGGCGCACCGCTTCACCGCGGCGAGGGGCGGGCGTCTTGCGCCAGATCGCAAATGCAGCCTGCGCACGCGCCACGATCTTTTCGTAGTCGCTCGCGCTCGACGCATACGCTTCGGCGATGACCTCGTTCGTGCTCGGATTGATCGACTGCAGCACGCCGGCGTCGGTCGTCTTCGACCATTCGCCGTTACCGAGGTAGGTGCCGGAATTGGATTTGGAAAGGCCAAGCGCCTTCAGCATCGGGGCGGACATCGAAACTCCATGAGCGGCAGTAGGGCAACCGCGCCGGACGGCGCGAAACCCAGAAATTGTATCAGGCACGCGGATTTAGCGCGGCGGCATGCCTCAAGCGCCGGACGATTTCAGCCGAACTGGAAACCTGAAACCGCCTTGCCGAACACGCGATCGCTGTAGGTTCGCCGGCCACGATCGGCGCCCGCTGCGCCGGCGGCGACCATCAAAGGCAGCAGGTGTTCGCTGCGCGGGTGCGCGGCGCGCGCGCCGGGTGCTTGCGACCACGCGGCGAGCTGCGCATCGCGAGCCTCGCTTTCGCGCTGTTCGACGGCATCGGCAAGCCAGGCGTCGAAGCGCTCGGCGGCTTGCACGTCTTCGGGCCGCGTCGACCAGAACTCGCGCAGGTTGTGATAGCTCATTCCGCTGCCGACGATCAGCACGCCTTCGTCGCGGAGCGGCGCGAGGGCTTGGCCGATCGCGAGATGCGCGGCGGGATCGAGATCCCCACGCAGCGAAAGCTGCACGATCGGAATGTCCGCGTGTGGATAGACCAGCAGGAACGGCACGAACACGCCGTGATCGTAGCCGCGCTCTGCATCTTCATCGGAGACCATGCCGGCACTGTCGAGAAGTTCGCGCACGCGTAGAGCGAGCTTGGGCGAACCCGGCGCGGGATATTGGAGACGATACGTATGCGCCGGGAATCCGTGGTAGTCGAACAGCAGTGATGGACGCGCCGCGCTCGTCACCGTAGGTCGCGCCGTTTCCCAATGCGCAGAAATGACCAGGACCGCCTTCGGGCTTGCGCCGAGAGATTCCGCGATGCCACGCAGATAGGCGGCCATCTTGTCCCATGCATGCGGATCGCCGGGCGGCGGATCCATGAAAAAGCACGGGCCGCCGCCGTGCGGAATGAACAGCGTCGGCAGGCGATTTTTGGACGGCGCGATCGGATCGGGGCTCATCGCGCCGATATGGTGGCGCGGTCCGCAATCAACAAGATGCGTTTCGACGCTCGCGCGGGAACAATTCCGAAGACCGCGTCAGAATCCGAAATAGTTCGACACCGAGACCGGGCATGTGTCGTCCGAGCAGGATGGCGGCGATTGCGTCGGATCGTAGAGGCGAATGTTGACGTAGTAGTCCGTGTCCGCCTGCAGCTGGCACCAGAAGTTGCTGCCATTGACGAAACGCCAATGCATCAAGGCCGAATCGTCCGGTGGCGCATCCAATAGGACGCACGCGACCTGTGCCGGCAAAAAATCTGCGCATTGCGTGCTGATCGAGAAATCCAGCAGCGGCCCGCTGCCGTATGACACGTACCGGAACTGACCGACCATTCCGCCAGCCACGTCCGCTGGCACGTGAAACTTTGCGGCGATGTAGCCCGTTTTTGTGAAATCGGAAATGATCGGCGTCGACTCGTCGATGCCGGGCCAGAGCGTCGGTGGATCCGACGCGGACGCGCGCCCCCAGATATTCTCGAACGCCGTCACGTCGACGTCGGTGAGCGTCGTGCCGTTATAGGAGATGTCGCTCTGGACGATGCGCCCATCGGGGCAGTCCTGCCCATCCATGCCATTGTCGAAGATAGTGTCGCTGCTTGCCGAAAGCGAAGCGGCAAAAATCAAGGCCATAGCATCGATCACGAGCGTTCTCCGCGGGATCGGACCATCATCGGTTGCCGCGCAAGCTACTCCTATGAAGCGACGGGTTCAAGAATGACGCGGTGGCCGAACTGCAAAGACGATGGCGGAGCGGGGCAGCGCGGAACAGATTCGAATCGCTCACTGCAAATGCGTAAACAGAAGCCCGATGTACGCGCAAATGATCAAGACGCCTAGCACGGCGAGATATTCGTGAAAGCGCGCACGCGTGATCACGATGCCGCCGACTGCGCTCGCCGCGAACACGACGTGGAAAGCGAGATCGAGCGGCCTGGGCAATTTCCCATCGACCACCAGCTGCTTGACGATGCTGCTCACGATCAAAAGTGCCAGCAACGCGAAGAACCAGCGACGATGGCCGTAGTAGTGAGCGCGCAAATCGACGTCGGAGTCCCCGAAAACATCCGGAAGCACCAATGCAGCGAGCAGGTACAAGATGATCGTCTGCATCAGCACCGCGGAAAATTCGAAGAAGGTCCAGTCGGTGTGATGGCGAAGGCCGAACATCGACCACCACGACTGCACCGAAATCACCACGATCAGAATCGCCCAGAGCACGGCCGGCCAGTAATTCCGCAGGCGCGTGCGCGCCTGCATAAGTCCGCGGAAACCCTTCAGCACCTGCGTGATCGCAAGGCCAAGGATCAGCGAGATCAGGACGGACAGATAGCTGAAGGCATCCATGGATGGACGAATGGGCGATACCGGTGAATGCATGGCGGCCCCGACACGATTCGAACGTGCGACCTTCCCTTTAGGGATTCGAACGCCCCTGACGTATCAGGCATTTAGCGTATAGATCAAATAACTTGCCTGTTGCGAAGTCGCAAAAAAATTTGGCCTCTGTCACTTACAGCTCACTTACGAGCTGCACGAGACCCGGCGGCATGAAGATCAAGGTCACCGAGCTGTAGCAAAAGCGGCGAAACCGGGAACGGACGACGCGGGCAATCTTAATCCGGACGAACTTCGCGACACGGAGATCGCCGGGTTTGTGCCGCGAACGCGATCGGTCTCGTCAAGACATTTTACGTGCGATATCGGAAGAATCGAAAGAGTTTGTCAGGGATCGAACCCGTCGCCGAAAATCGCGTCGGCAGCCCCATCCGCGAGAATCCAGCCGACGACTGCGGTGCTGCTTCCGTCCGAAAACGTGACGCTGCCGGTGCCGGACTGGTCGAGGTGTCCCGCGCCGAGCGCTCCGCCGTCGGAGATGCGCGTGATCAAGATATCGAGCGAGCGCGTGTCCGGATCGGTGACGGAGATGGCGAAATGGAGGTCATGCACCGTGTCGTCGGACGCCCACAAGGTCGGCGGGGGCGGCAGCAGCGAGAACGTCGCGACATGGCCACTGACCGTGTCGCTGCCATAGGCGCCGCCACCGTTGACGACGAGCGACGCGTCCGTTGCGTCGCCGTAGGCGAGCACTAGCGCACCTTCGGCGCCGCTGGAAAAAGCGGCCGGCGTCGTCGATGAGAAATCAAGGCTGCCATCGTCGTTCGCCACGAGCGTCAGCGGCGAAACCGAACCGAGCGCGACGCCGAGCGACGGGAAGTCCTGCACGATGCCGCCGGCGCAGTCGAGATCGACCGCATCGCTCGCCGTGCCGCATACGAGGCCGAGCGACGCCGAAGCCGGTGACGCCGCGCCGGCAAACGCACCGAGACCGTGCAATGCGAGCGTGCTCGTGTCGGTGTCGTACGAGACCGTAGCAGTGGTCGTTAACGTCGCGAGCGGCGAGACGCCGTCGATGGCAAAGTAGTGCGTGTGCAGGTCGGTTACCGAGTAGGCCGTCATCGAACCGACGAGGGTCTCCGTCAGCGCGACATCGGCGGTCATGTATGGCGTCGCGCACGTGCCGTCGTAGTAGATTTCGGTGTGAACGAGCGCGGGGAAATTCTGCCCGGCACCAGGCGGATCGGCGACTGCGGTGACGCCGCCGCTATGGATATCGGTGTCGTCGAGCGCCGTGCACACGCCGACCCAGCCGTTGTATTCACCCAGTGCGGCGCTGACGTAAATCAGATGGCTCTGCAGCACGTTGGATGCGAGAGCGATGGCAAGACCCTGTTGCACGACGGCATGTTCGGCAACGATGTCGGCGAATGCCGGCGGGGCTGCCATGCAACTCAGCGGAAGGAGGAGCGGCACGAAGCGCCGAATCGAGCGCGCGCGAGAGAACGAAACGGGTCGCATCGAGAAGCTCCGCTGGCCTACGCTAGGCGCGTCCAAGCAATAATACGCAAAGCGGAGCGCAGTAGTCTTAATGCAGCGCCGGGAAAGCGGCTACGTCACTTGATGGACGCCACCTGGCAGGATCATCCGAAGAGATGGCGGATGGCACACCTTGTGCGCCCCGCTTTTTTCCGAGTCCGTCAATTCAACTGCGGTTCCTTCGGATGCAGCGACGACTTCGGTAGGTTCCATTTCCCAGTTCGTGTATTGCCAATCCGCCGCTATCTCGCTTTCGACCGCGATGAACACGGCGTGCTGAAGGCGGAGCCGCGGATCGCAACCAGCGACGGGCCCTTGGAGTGACTGGCGCAATGGACGAACCAGCGCCGTTGCGGGTCATCTACGTGGATGATGACGAAAGTGTGCGGAATCTGATCGGATCCTTCTTGCTCGATCAAGGCATTGACATCCACATTTGCCAGGATGCCGAAGAAGCTTATTGACAGCGTCGAGCCCAATGTCGTCGTACTCGATCTCTTGATGCCGGGCCTAGATGGTTTCGAGGCAGCGCGGCGAATTCGAGATCGCGATCCGCACCGTCGCACTCGCCTCATAGCGCTGACTGGCCTTCAGGCTGAGGACACGCTCGAGCACGCCGCGAAAGCCGGCTTCGACGAATTCCTCAAGAAGGCGGTTTCGGGACAGACAATTCTTGCCGCTCTCAACAGACCATTGAGCAAGACCCGCGCCCACGAGTCCCTTGAATCCTAAGCGCTGAGATTAGGGGGATTCCGGCGACAGGAACGCGATCGTCAGATCGGACTCCAATGCGTCGACTTGCCGCGCCTTCCATTCGAACATCGCAAGCTGCCGGGCCGCAGCCTGCTTCGTGTACCAATCCAGGCAGCCCAACGACTCGCGCGTGATCTCGAGTTCGACAGTCACCCACTGCGAGGCCGTTCCGCGGTTTCCGTCTCGGACTACGCAGCACGTGCAGTCTGGATACGTCCGCTCGAGCAGCCGGTTGATGGCTGTGATCTGATCGGAAACGCTCACATCGTCGTTCGCGTTCTTGCGCCCGAACGTAAGCAGAGACATCGGCACCCCTCCGATTGGTCTGCCCCAATTCTCATGCAACAGCAACGATGGTGATGTCAGGGTTTGTAAAGAAGCGCACAACTAACTTCATCAAGAGCTGCCACGGTCGTAGCATCTCCTGCGAAGAGATACAGGAGCAATCTGATGGATGACTGCGAGCTAGCCGAGCAGCTGTTGCAGGATCATCTGACCGTTGCCGGTGCGCTGGTGGACTTGCAGCTAAGGTACTTGCCCGATGAAGTGCGCTCACGCGTCTTCGATGCAGTGCGTAACCAACCAGGTCATGTGGAGCTGCGCACGCGCATCGACGAGGCAAAGACTGAACTCGTGCTGGTGCCGACGGATGGATCGGCGGCGTTGTGGCTGGCGAGGACTTCGGCCTAAGGCCGACTAGCGACCTCACGGCGGTTCCTTTGCCAATGCGCGCAACCGGTCGCGAAGGTCGTCCTTGTAATACCACGTCAGATTGCCGAGGTCCGTCCCAAGATCGGCAATACGAAGACGCAGCGCAGCGGCGAAGTTCGGATCGGCGCGAATGATCGCGGCGCTCGACGCGATCGCCGCGTCCGGCAGCGTCGTCGTGCATGCATAGTCGAGCACCTGGTCGATCGCCGCGTAGTCGCCGATCGGGACGATGCGATCGCCGCAACGCTCGTTGAGCTTCGTCTGCACGTCGCGCGGTATCGCCTTGCGGAAAAAGACACGGAATTCGGAGCTGCGCCCGTTGACGATGATCTCGTTGAAGACATCGGCCGTATACGTGTGCATCGCAAGCTCGCGAAGTGCGGTGTCGCGAATCAACCCGATCTCGCCGGTAGACGTGAGCTCGTCGTAAGTCGCGCGCCGCCGGATGTACGCGTTGTACTGGGTCGCGCGGTAGGCGGCTACGAGGAGCACCTCGTCAGGCAGCTGGGTCCTGCCAGCGAGGGCGTCCTCGGCGGCGATCGCGTTGCGAAGCACCTGTTGGTAGTATCCGACCTGCATCTCGTAGCCCCAGGCTTCTTCGCGGAGATCGCCCTTCAGGCGTGACGTGAAGAGCGCGGACTTGCGATCGGTCTCGAGATCTCCGTTCCAATTCGAGACCTGCACACCGATAAAGACGCCGAGGATGACGACGACGAGCTCGATGACGACGGCAGTCCAGTCCTGCTTGCGGATATTCTGGAAGATTCGTCGGATCATCCGTCCCCCGCTCCCGAACGTAGACTGCCATCGCTCGCCATTGCTCGATCATCTCAGATCGATGTTCCCGATCTTAGCCCATGAGACGCCGCTGACTATCCTCGAACGGCAATCGACGCGC
Source organism: Rhodanobacteraceae bacterium (assembly GCA_035996605.1). Classification (GTDB taxonomy): domain Bacteria; phylum Pseudomonadota; class Gammaproteobacteria; order Xanthomonadales; family Rhodanobacteraceae; genus Dokdonella_A. Next base: position 605 of record DASYJJ010000182.1, on the reverse strand, counting down.
CTTGCCACCATGCAAGTGCGACACGCCAGCCCAGATCAAGACGATCCCGAGCAGAACGAGCAGCGCGTATTTGAGCTCTAGCTGCAGTCCAGACGTTCGCTCAGCCATTTCGAACTGATCTACATCTACCGGATCGCGAACTTCATGATTCTCGTTTGCCAGCAGTGCGATCGCATCGTCGTATTGCTCGTTGATGCAGACAAACATTGCTCTGCCCGATGGTGTCCAACGCGAGGCCTGCTCGAAAACCGGAATCCCACGGCTCTGTACAAGATCCCTAATTCTCTGACTTTCGCCGGAATCGTCAATCCGACCGAGAAACCGCATCGTTTCGCCCCGTCGCAGACCGCGAGACTGCGCTGGCTATCCTAGCTCGAACACCGACAAGGAGGTCAGCATGAGCCGGCGCTACAATTCATCCGCGATGAAGTTCGGTGTATCGTCAATATGATGAGGGCGATTGCATCCACGTTCGTTGGGTCGGGGTAACGATTCAGATGCCGATCGAAGTGCGGGCACTCTTTACATCCTTCGCGCTTGTATCAGCCGCGCTGGCGGCTTGGAGTCTCCGGCCCTCACAACCGAAGGCGGTGAACTCCAAGTGG
>DASYJJ010000181.1:0-2410 GCA_035996605.1 Rhodanobacteraceae bacterium | reverse complement strand
TCCGGACCCATCGACGCACCGCGATGTCCGGCGCCGATGTCGGTCGGCGCACCGATAAGCGATATGCGTGCTGGAGTCGCCATCGGAAACAGAGAGTCGAGACCGGCAATTGCGCGGCGCGAAAGTATAACCCGGCGTTTTCGGCAGTCCGCGCATCGTGCGCGTTGGCGCGCGGACCCGTCCTATGCTTCCGCTGCGAGCCGCGCGAGGCTCTCGATCAGCGCCTGCGTCGGCGCCGACAGACGCCGCGCCAGGTCGCCGGGACTTTCGCGCGCGTTCGGGTTCGCATCGCGCCAGTCTGCGATTTCGCTGTCGACGATGCCGGCCCGCGTGCCGAGCGTCGCGTATCCGTAGGCCGGCGCCGATCCGGCGAGGCGATGCGCAAGGTCCTGCAACTTGCATGCGCGCACCTCGTCCGCAGCGTCTGCGAACGCGCGCCACGCCTCGGCGAGCGCCGCGTGCTTGCTCGCGAGCGACTTCGCGTAGCGCGCGCGCAGGATCTCGAAGCGTTTCCGGGAATCCGCCATGGGGTTCAAGAACCCAGCGATCCGTGACGAAGCGTCATCATAAGCGCCCACAATCGAGCCGCGCTGGGTGCTTCGGCACACGCTTTTCACGATCTTTTACCTCCGCGGCTGCTGACGCGGCGCTATGCTGCCGACCCCATCAGGAGAAGAGCCATGGCCGACCTTTCCAGCGAAGTCCTGAGCCATCTCGATCAGGCGCACATCCAGGCAATTGCCGCGCAACTCGGCGTCGATCCCGCGCAAGCCCAGAATGCGATCCAGCAGGCGATGCCGCTCTTGATCGGAGGTCTCGCCAAGAATGCGTCGACCGATCAAGGCGCGGACATTCTACATTCGGTTCTCGGCGATCACGCCGGAAACAGCGTGGCTGGGATCCTCGGCAGTGTTCTCGGCGGAAGCGGTTCGACCGGCGGAACAGCCGGTGGCATGGCGATCCTCGGGCACATCTTCGGCAGCCGGCAGGATCAGGCCGCGCAAGGACTCGGACAAGCGAGCGGCATCGGTTCGCAGAACGCAGGTCAGCTCCTCGCGATCCTCGCGCCGGTCGTCATGGGCGCGCTCGGCAACATGAGCCAGCGTCAGGGCATGACCGCGAGCGGACTCGGTGGCGCTCTCGGGCAGGAAGCGCAGCGTATCGGCCAGAGCGGTGCCGGCGGCCTGCTTGGCGCCGTGCTCGATCAGGACGGCGACGGAAAACTCGGTCTTGGCGATCTGCTCAAGATGGGCGAAGGATTGCTCGGCGCGCGCGGCCGCGTTTGAACCGCTGTCGCGTTTGATCGAGACCGCAGTCCGTCGCGACTCTTGTTTTCGATCACGCCGCTCGCGCGGCGCTCTGGCCCGCTGTTGCGACTGCGACGCGCGAAGGACGCGACGTCGCCAGTGCCCGAGCCATGCGGCGCGCCGCCGCGTCGAGTTCCGCTTCGTCGTGATAACTGAAACCAAGCCGCAGGAACGAGCGTTCGCGCAGATGAAAATCATACGGCTGCGCGCTCGCGAAGCGTACGCCTTCGCGTTCACCTGCCTGCGTCCACGCGGCAATATCGATCGAAGCATCGGCCCGCGCCCATAGCGCCATGCCGCCTTCGGGAACGCGAAATTCGAGCGCGCTTCCGAGCCTGCGCCGCAATGTATCGACAAGCGCATCGCGCCGCGATGCGTAGATGCGTCGCATGCGACGCATGTGTCGCAGCAGCTCGCCGTCTTCGAACAACTCGGCGAGAGCACACTCCATCGCAACATCGCCGCGTGCATCGCTTGCAGCGCGAAGGCTCGCCAGCCGCGCGAACACCGGCGCCGGCGCAATGACGAAACCCGTGCTGATGCCGGGCGCCAGCAAGTTGGAAAGCGAGCCGACATAGACCGTGTTCGCGCGGCCGATGCCGGACGCGATCGGCAGCACGGGTTTTCCGGCGTAGTGGAATTCGTGATCGTAATCGTCCTCGATGATCGCGAATCGATGCGCGAGCGCGAGATGCGCCAGCCGCGTCCGGCGTTGCGGCGACATCACGATCGTCGTCGGAAACTGGTGATGCGGTGTCAGAAACACCGCGCGCACGCGCTCGTGCGCAAGCAAAGCTTCCAACGCGTCGATGTCGAGTCCATCGTCGTCGAGCGGCAGCGGCACGAGACGCGCGCCGGCGAGCCGCAGCACGTTCCACGCCGGCGGATACCCGAACGCCTCGACGGCGACGACATCACCCGGCGCGAGCAAAGTGCGCGCGACGAGATCGATCGCCTGCTCGATGCTGCGCGTGACCATCAGGTTGTCCGGCGTCACGGGCAGGCCGCGCGTTCGCGACAGCATCGCCGAAAGCTCGCCGCGCAATCGCACGTGACCGCAGGCATCGGCGTACGTCAGCAACGCGCGGCCGCGATGCTCGATC
>DASYJJ010000180.1:0-8416 GCA_035996605.1 Rhodanobacteraceae bacterium | reverse complement strand
GGAACTTGCCGAGCAGCCGTTCGCGCTTGGCCTGCGGCACGTCGCCGGAGAGCGTCGCGACCGTGAAGCCCTGGCGTTCCAATGTGCGCGTGACTTTTTCCGCCGCGATTTTCGTATTCACGAAAACGATGCTGCGCTTGGCGTCGATGCGCGAAAGAAGGCTGATCAAAAGCGGAAGCTTTTCTTCCTTGGCCGGGAAATAGACCGCTTGGCGTACATGCGACGCCGTCACCGTCTCGGTTTCGGCGGTGACCTTCTCCGGACTATTCATGTGCTCGTAGGCAAGTTCGAGCACGCGATGGCTCAATGTCGCCGAGAACAGCATGCCCTGGCGCTGCTCGCGCGGCGGCATGCGCCGCAGCAGGAAGCGGATGTCCTTGATGAAGCCAAGATCGAACATGCGATCGGCTTCGTCGATGACCACGACTTCGACCGCGCGGAACGAAAACACGTGCTGCTTCAGGTAATCGATCAGCCGGCCTGGCGTCGCGATGATGATGTCGCAGCCCGCGCGCAGCGAATCGCGCTGCTTTTCGTAGTCGACACCGCCGTAGATCAGCGCGGAGGTGAGTCCGGTGTCGCGGCCGATGTTGCGGAAATCCTTGTCGATCTGGATCGCTAGCTCGCGCGTCGGCGCGACGATCACCGCGCGAGGATCGGTTTGCTTGCGATCGACGACGGCCGGCTGGGTCAGCAGGCGATTCAGTACCGCGACCAGAAAAGCGGCGGTCTTGCCGGTGCCGGTCTGCGCCTGGCCGGCGACATCACGGCCTGGGAGCGCGACCGGCAGCGTCAATGCCTGGATCGGGGTGCAGCGCACGAAGCCCGCGGCGTTGAGGCCGGAAAGCACACGCGGATGCAGGTCGAAACTTTCGAAAACGATATCGGTGAGTGGTTGGGACATGAATGAATGTCTGCGGATCGTGCGGCGCGTGCGCGGGTGGCGCGGTGGCGAAGATCGCCGGTCGGCGCGCGGCGGCTGGGCAGGATCGCTGGGGAAGTCCTATGTGGTTGAAAGGTGCGGCCAGGGTGGCCGCCTACCGGTCCTCGCGATCCGTACGATCGCAGCAAACTCTGAACGTCGTTGAGGTGGTGCCGATGCGGCGCACTTGCAACGCATGCGGACCGCTCTTGCAAGCCGATGCGACCGCCCCCAACTTGCGCGCTTGAGCCGATTCGGCTGAAATGGGTCGTGCCTTTCGCACCACCCGCATCCCCCGTTCGGCGCCGCGGCAGCCGGCTCAGTGTAGCCCAAGCGTGCCTTCGACGCGCGTCCGGCCGATATTCATGAACACAACTGCGATGTTTGGAGAGATTCCGTGAGCGATCACATTGCGCACGTAACCGATGACCAGTTCGAGGACCACGTGCTGAAGTCCCGAGATCCCGTTCTGGTCGATTTCTGGGCCGAATGGTGCGGGCCGTGCAAGATGATCGCGCCGATCCTCGACGATCTCGCGGCGAGCTATCAGGGCCGTCTCAAGGTCGCCAAGATAAACATCGATCACAATCAGAAAACACCGCGCAACTACAACGTGCGCGGCATCCCGACCTTGATGATCTTCAAGGACGGCAAGGTTCAGGCAACCCAGATCGGCGCAGTCAGCAAGACCCAGCTGGCGCAGATGATCGACAAGGCAATTGGCGCAGATGATCGCAAGGCGATCGCCTGAATGATTGCCTGAATCATTGAAATATCTCTGACCGCCCGCATCAATGAATCAGCGGGCGGCGGCCGAAAGACTCTCGGGTCGTTTCTCGAGTTTGTGAACGAAACATCGTTCGGTCCGGCTGTAGACGCGCGCAGAGCGCAGTGCTAAGTTAGATCAGCGCCTGGAGCGACTCCGCTCCGCCCTCACGTTTCATACCCACTTTTTTTCCCCTCCCAGTTACACCAACGGCGCCCCACGAGGTTTGCCCGTGTCCGAAAACGAAAACAATGATAACGGCGCAGATGCCGTGGCCGAAGGCCGTTCGCCCCGACAGAAACCGCAGCGCACGCCTGCCGCCGAATCGGCTCCGCCGGAAAACAATTCGCCCGGCAACGTTCCGGCTGCCGAACCGCACGGCGACGCCGGCGACGGCAATCGCGCGCCGCAATCGCCACAGCAACAGTCGCAGCAACCGCAGTCGAACCAGTCGGGCGGCCAGCAACAGCAGGGCCGCGGACGCGGTCGCCGCGATCGTCGCGGACGGCACAGCGGCGGCGGCGGTGGCGGCGGTGGCTATCAGCAGAACTACAACAACGTCGACGAAGAGTACGACGAGTCCAAGAACGGCGGCGGCAACGGTCCGCTGATCGATCTGAACGAATTGAAGCGCAAGAGCCCTGTCGAGCTGCTCGCGCTCGCCGAAAGTCTCGGTATCCAGGAAGGCGTCGCACGCGCGCGCAAACAGGACATCGTGTTCCTGGTGCTGAAGGCGCACGCCCGCGCCGGCGGAGGCATTTACGGCGAAGGCGTACTCGAGATCCTGCAGGACGGCTTCGGCTTCCTGCGCGGTCCGGACGAGTCGTATCTCGCCGGCCCCGACGACATCTACGTTTCGCCCTCGCAAATCCGCCGTTTCAACCTGCGCACCGGCGACTACATCACCGGCCGCATCCGTCCGCCAAAAGAAGGCGAACGCTACTTCGCGCTGCTCAAGGTCGACAACATCAACGGCGAACCGCCGGAGATGTCGAAGAACAAGATCCTGTTCGAGAACCTGACGCCCCTGTTCCCGCGCAAGGCGTTCCATCTCGAGCGCGGCAACGGATCGTCCGAAGACATCACCGGACGCATCCTCGATCTGATTGCGCCGATCGGCAAAGGCCAGCGCGGACTCATCGTCTCGCAGCCCAAAGCCGGCAAGACGATGATGCTGCAGAACGTCGCGCAGGCGATCGTGCACAACCATCCGGACGCGCACCTGATCATCCTGCTGATCGACGAGCGTCCCGAGGAAGTCACCGAGATGCAGCGCGGCGTGCGCGCCGAAGTCGTCTCGTCGACGTTCGATGAGCCGGCCGTCCGCCACGTGCAGGTCGCCGAAATGGTGATCGAACGCGCCAAGCGCCTGGTCGAGCACAAGAAGGACGTCGTGATTCTGCTGGACTCGATCACGCGTCTGGCACGCGCCTACAACACCGTGGTGCCGTCGTCCGGCAAGGTGCTGACCGGTGGTGTCGATGCGAATGCGCTGCAGCGTCCGAAGCGTTTCTTCGGCGCGGCGCGCAACGTCGAGGAAGGCGGTTCGCTCACGATCATCGCGACAGCCCTGATCGACACCGGCTCGAAGATGGACGAAGTCATCTACGAAGAGTTCAAGGGCACCGGCAACATGGAAGTGCACCTCGACCGCCGCATTTCGGAAAAGCGCGTGTATCCGTCGATCAACATCAATCGTTCCGGCACGCGCCGCGAGGAGTTGCTGATCGAACCGGATCAGCTGCAGAAGATCTGGATCCTGCGCAAGCTCCTGCATCCCATGGACGAGCTCGCTGCGATGGAATTCATGCTCGACAAGATGAAGAACACCAAGACCAACGACGAGTTCTTCGGCTCGATGAAACGCGGCTGATACGCGCGGCCCGCCGGCGTCAAGGCGGGCAATGCCGATTCCATTGCAAAACACACGCGCGAGCGCGTAGTTTTACTTACAGATTTTAACGAAAACCCGTAGAAATCAGGTGCTTCGGCACGATCCCCGAAAGCCGCCTGAAAGATGCGCGCCGTAGTCTTTGCACTGCGGTCCGCACGAGGACTCCCCAGCCTCAACTCCCCAAGAGGGACCGCGATTCCCCGGCCCGCCTATCCCCAGGCGGGCCGTTTATTTTTGCGATCCGTCCGGGATCGCTGCAGTCTTCAAGCTGGAATCGAGCCCTATCTTCATGCCTTCTTGAGAGTCCAGAAGCGGCCATCCATGGCCGCACTCTTCATCAACAGCATGCTTCGAAGATAAGTGCTCTGTGCACCCAAAGAGCCGGTGACGCTCGCCAAGCGGGGTGATGTTTCTACTTCTTCTGGTCGCGAGCGCGGGCGCGTGCGGCGGGGCCATGCCAGCGTGCGAGCGCTTCGCGCGTGCGGCGCCGACCGATCTCTATCAACTCGTCCGCACGGTGAAACTCGTAGAACGCGCACGCATTGCGCGGAATCGTGATCAGAAGATCGGGCGGCTCCGCGGCGAGCTTCAGGCGCGTGATCGTTTCCTGCACCGTGTCGAGCGACCGCGCGAAAAGCTCGAACGCGCCCGGTTCGCTCAGCGCTGCATTCCGCTCACGCTTTTCCATCATGCTTTCGATGAACTCCGCGATGCGCGTGCGATACGTCGCGCGCTGGATATCGCCAGGCGCCGGTTTAGCCATTTCGGGCAGCATCTCGGGCGATGCCTGCCCGGCGGTGCCGCGATCGGCGTTCCCGCCCAACACGCCGGCGCTCGCCTCTTCGGAGTTGTTCGCTGCGTACAGCGGCTCGGCCGGCGCGTTGATGTCGACCGCGATCGTGCTGTCGGTCAGATCGCGCAGCGTCGCCGATACCGGCAGCGGATTGAGCAGGCCCCCGTCGACGAGCAATCGTCCTTCGTGGTGATACGGCCGGAAGATCGTCGGAATCGCGATCGATGCGCGGATCGCATGGAACAACGGTCCGCGCGAGAACCACACCTCGCGCTGCACGTCGAGATCTACCGCGACCGCCGTGTACGGAATCGGCAGATCCTCGATATTGATTTCGCCGATCAGATCCTTGATCACGCCGATGATGCGATCACCCTTGATGAAGCCGCCGCCGGAAATCGTCCAGTCGAGGAGACGCAGCACGTCGAACCGTTGCAGCGGCCGCACCCATTCGGTGTACGTCTTGAGCTTGCCCGCCGCGTAGACGCCTCCGATCAGCGCACCCATCGAACTCCCCGAGATCGAGCGGATTGCGAATCCCTGCGCCTCGAGCTCTTCGATCACGCCGATGTGCGCATAGCCGCGCGCGCCGCCGGAGCCGAGCACGAGCGAGATCGTCGTTTGCGAGGCGATATCGTTCACCGCGGCTCCTGATAGGCGCCGAGCGCGAGCTGCAACATGATTTTCATTTCCTCGCGCAGCGAGACCGGCGCGACGATCTCGGCGTCGGGGCCGTATTTCAGAATATCCATCAGAAGCTCGCGCGAATTCGAATACGGAAGCTTGAGCTCGTAGCGCCCGTCGGACAGCCATGCGCCCTGCTGCTGCGAATGCCAGTGCTCGTCCGCGACCCAGCGCGCGGCGTGCGAGGAAAAGCGGATCGTCGCCCAGGCTTTCGGCTGGCCCGAGAAAATGCCGTAACTCGAAGCGAGGTGCGCGTCGAGCTCGCTGGCGTCGCGATCGAGCGCGCTCTCGTCGAGCAGCTCCGGATCGCGGATGCGGTCCAGCGCGAAACTGCGCAGCGCATCGCGCGCGTGATCCCACGCGTCGAGATACCAGTTGTCGCGATAGTGCGCGAGCCGCTGCGGCGACACGATGCGTTCGGTCAAGGCATCCGTGGACCGCGCGCGATAACGGAATTTGAAACGCTGACGATTGAGGAGCGCGCTGGCGACGGTGCGAAACGCAGCTTGATCCAGCCTGCGCGCGCCGCTCGATATCACGCGGATGCGCTCGATCGGCAGTGCGCGTCCGCTCGCGTGATCGGACAGCAGACGTTCGATGCGCGCGCGAAACGGTGCGAGTGCTCCGGCGAGTACGCCCGGATCGGAGCGTCCGAGCAGCTCGTTGAGCGCGAGCAGTGCGGCGAGCTCTTCGCTGGTGAGCCATAACCCGGGCAGCTCGAAACGCTCGGCTTCGTCCCCGGCGTAACGCACGGCTGCCTCGTCGCCCTCGCCGCTTTCGATCGGCGCGCCGAGCGCATCGCGAAGGAACGCGATGTCGCGATACAGCGTCGCCCGCGAGCAGCCGAGCTCGTCCTTCAGATGCTGCAGCGACATCGGATAACGCGCACCCTTGAGCAACCGGTGCAGTGTCAGGATGCGTTCGTAGCGGTCCATCGCGCTATTGTGCCCAAAATGTCAGTGCGACCGCTCAATGCGGCGGAACGGGCATGACTTCCTCGTCTTCGATCGCGTTGCGCCGCGCGAGCGCCTGATCGGTTTCCCACTTCTTGGCGAAATCTTCGGCGTCGCCCTTGTTCTTGCTCAGCTTGTCGACGATTTTCAGCGACCATGCCGGCGGCTTCGCGTTCGCGTTCGGAGTCGCGGTCTGCCCGATGACGCCGCCGAGGTCGGCCAGCGTCTTGAGCCCGATCAGCACGTAAAGGATTCCCAACGGCGAGTCGGTGGCCGCCATCGCCATCATGCCGAAGATGATCGCGAGATGGAGCACGATTACGCGGCCCATACGCGCCTCCACGTAACCCCTCATCCAGGCGAAAGTGCGCCAGCGGATGGTGATGAGATCGCCAATGAGCTCGAGGCCGAGCATCACGGTGATCGCGAGCACGCCGCGACCGACCTGCGCAAGCGACAGCTGCCACATCGGCTGATCGGGATGGTTCTGCGAGAAAATCAGCGCGATCGCACCGACGAAGATGCCGTGCCCAAAGGTGAACGTAAACGCCATGATCGCGTATTCGCCGAGCAGGCCCGACTGCACCGTCTTCCCGTTGACCTGGATGCCGACCTGCCCGCCGCGCCAATACCCGCGTTTGCGCGTCAGGCTCCGATGCACGGCGATGCGCACGCAAGTGAAAACCGCGATCACGACATTTTCGAACCAGTACAGCACGAGCACGTTGATCGCCGACCAGTCGAAACGCAGAACGCCGATGATCGGCACCGCATTCACGAGCAGTACGATCAGGATGCCGCGCAGCCTCGCGCCGGTGCGCGGTGCGTTGTCCGCCGGCGCGTCAGCGGGTATCGATGGATCCATGGCCCGACCCCTCCCCGGTTCCGGACGCCTCATGGTATCGCCAACCGCGTTCCGCCGTGGACGCATCCGCTACCATGGCCCGAATCCGGAACCGACGCCGAACCGTGCCGCACGCCCACCTCGATCTCAGCAAGCCGACCGGCGACAGCGTCAAGACCACGACGTGCTACATGTGCGCGTGTCGTTGCGGCATCCGCGTGCACTTGAAAGATGGCCGCGTCCGCTACATCGACGGCAATCCGAAGCATCCGGTCAACCGCGGCGTAATCTGCGCGAAGGGTTCGGCCGGCATCATGCAGCACTATTCGCCGGCGCGACTTTCGAAACCGCTGCTGCGCATCGGCGAGCGCGGCGCCGGCGAATTCCGCGAGATCGAATGGGACGAGGCGCTTGAGCTCGCGACGAAATGGCTCGGCGACATTCGCCGGCGCAACCCAGATGAGCTCGCGTTCTTCACCGGACGCGATCAGTCGCAGGCGCTGACCGGCTGGTGGGCGCAGCAATTCGGAACGATCAACTACGCCGCGCATGGCGGTTTCTGCTCGGTCAACATGGCCGCGGCCGGCATGTACACGCTCGGCGGCAGCTTCTGGGAATTCGGCGAGCCGGACTGGGCGCTGACGAAGTACCTGATGCTGTGGGGCGTCGCCGAGGATCACGATTCAAACCCGATCAAGCTCGGGCTCGGTCAGCTGAAATCGCGCGGTGCGAAGATCGTCGTGATCAATCCCGTGCGCACGGGCTATGGCGCCATTGCGGACGAATGGGTGCCGATAAATCCGGGTACGGACGGTTTGCTGGCGGGTGCGTTGATTCACGAATTGCTGCGCACGGACCGCATCGATCTCGACTATCTCGTGCGCTATACGAATGCGCATCATCTGGTGATTCGGGCGGCGGGCGCGGCGGACGATGGACTGATCGCGCGCAATTCGGACGGCCATCCACTTTGCGCGTCGCGCTACCGCTCCCCTGGTCCCGGCGAAAGCCGGGACCCATCTCCTTTTGCAGACGCCGACGAAAGCAAAATGGATCCCGGATTTCGCCGGGACAACGAAGTGGGCGGCGGGCGCCAACAGGACGGTGTACGCGACTATCAAATCGTCGACGCATCGCAGCCGGACATCGAACCGCTGATCGTCGGCGAATACACGCTTACTGACGGGCGCGCGGCCGTACCGGCTTTCCAGCTTTTTGCCGAACGCTATCTGTCGAACGAATACGCGCCGGACACGGTCGCGCCAACCTGCGGCGTCTCCGCCGATACGATCCGCCGCCTCGCGCGCGAGCTCGCCGACACTGCGTTCGATCAGGAAATCCGCCTGCCACAAAGATGGACCGATACCGACGGCCGCGAGCACACGGAAATGATCGGCCGCCCGGTTTCGATGCATGCGATGCGCGGCATCTCGGCACACTCGAACGGTTTCCACACCTGCCGCGCCCTGCATCTTCTGCAGATGCTTCTCGGCGCGATCGATACGCCCGGAGGTTTCCGTTACCAGCCGCCGTATCCGAAACCTGCGCCACCAGCGAATC
>DASYJJ010000179.1:0-6831 GCA_035996605.1 Rhodanobacteraceae bacterium | reverse complement strand
GTCAGCCTTCGGCGTACGTGTGCCGGGATGATCCCACGGTCCGATGATGAGGTAATGCCGATCCTTTCCGGATGCGGGACCGTAGTTCATGTAGTCGCGATAGAACGCGAGCGCTCCCGGCTGATCGCCGTCGTAATCGCCGGTGATGGTCAGAATCGGCAGATCGATCTTCGCGTACTCCTCGCGAGTCGGACTGAAGCTGTCCCAGTACGAATCCTGCTCGGGATGTTCGATCCACGAATGGAATATCGGCGAGACATTGCCGATGTATCGATCGAGCTCCGAAAACGACGCGTGCGCATCGTACCAGCGCCGAAACGCCGTGCTCCAGAAACTGCTATCGGTAAAGAGCTTTTCCTGCGACGCGTGTCCGCTGACGAAGGTCAGCCATTGCATGTCGTACGGGTAGAAAATGTTGTTGCGCATCGGATAGTCGACGCCGGGCTTGGGCGACGCGACCGGCACGATGGTCGCGAGATGCGACGGAAATTCCTTCGCGGTAGCCCACTGGTCGTAGCCCGCATACGAGCCGCCCCACATCGTCACCTTGCCGTTGCAATACGATTGCGTGCCGAGCCATTCGACGATGTCGTGGCCGTCCTTCGCTTCCTGCAGCAGCGGCGTGAATTCGCCTTCCGAATTGCCGCGACCGCGAACGTCGACGGTGAGAAACACATAAGCGTGCGCGGCAAAGTACATGCCGCGTTCGTGATAGCTATCTGCGATGTACGGCGTCAACGTGAACACGCACGGGAGCGGGCTTTTCTGATCGAGCGGACGATAGACCGTTGCGTTGAGCTTCACGCCGTCGCGGAGCGGAATCTTTACGGCCCACTGGAATTGCACCGGATCCCCGCTCTGCGGTTTGTCCTCGCCCGCGGCAAATGCGTTCCCGCATGCGACTGCGAGCAACGTGGCCGAAACAACAAAGAAACTGCGACGCATGGATTCCCCCGTTCCGTGTAATCAGGCAAAACGCACGGCACTGTACGGCGCAAGATCGAGTGAAGGCTGTTTGCCCATGATCACTTCGCTGATCAGGAGACCCGTGATCGCCGACATGCTGACGCCGAGCATGCCATGTCCGGTAGCCAGCACGAGATTGTCCGTCCGCGGTGCGCGCCCGAGTATGGGCAGATCGTCAGGCGTCATCGGGCGCCAGCCGTACCATTCTTCGAGCACACTTGGACCCTCGGGCTCGTGCAGGTATTCGGCAGCGCTGCGGCGAACCGCGTCGAGGCGCGTCCGATTCAACGAGGTGTCGTACCCGGAAAATTCCATCGTGCTGCCCAGGCGATAGCCGGAACTCCACGCGGTTACGCACACGCTGCGTTCCTTGAGGACCAGCGGAATGCGCGGGCAAAGCGCAGGACGCGTGTAGGTGATCGAATAGCCCTTGCCGGGCTGAATCGGCAGATCGAGCCCGATCTCTCGTCCGAGTTGCGGCGACCAGGCGCCGAGCGCGAGCACCACCTCGCGGCCGGAAAAATCACCCCGGCTCGTGCGCACGCGAGCGATGCGCGCGCCTTCGCGCTCGATCGTATCGACGCACGCGCTTTCCTCGATTGATCCGCCCTTCGCGCGCACGAGTTGCGCAAGCCCGGCGATGTAGCGATCCGGACGCAGATGCGCATCACCGGGATTGAGATACGCGCCGACGACACCCGTCTTGAGCGCCGGCTCCATCGCCTGCGCGCGCGCGCCGTCGAGCGTTTCGATGGGCAGACCAATGTCTGCGAGTGCTCGCGGAAGCCAGCTCGAGCGTTCGAACGCCGCGGCGTCGCGAAACACGTAGAGCGTTCCGCTCGACTCGAACTCGCATTCGAGCGATTCGTTGCGGATCAGCTCTTCGATGAGTCGACGGGAATGCAGCAGCAGCGGTGCCTTGGCCTGCGTCGCGGCGCGGAAGTCGCGCCAGTTGCAGCGTCGCGCAAAACCGAACAGCCAGCGCCACAAAGCGGGATCGAGTCGCGGAGCGATGCGCAGTGGCGCGTCCGGGCGCACGAGCGTGCGCAACGCCGACGCGATCATGCCGGGCATCGCCAGAGGCGTCGCGTGACTTGGCGTCAGCGTGCCGCAGTTGCCGTGCGAGCTGCCGCATCCGACGGTGCCCTGCTCCAGGACCGTCACGCTGCGGCCGGCATTGAGCAGGTAATACGCGCAGGTGAGGCCGATCACGCCTCCACCGAGAATCAGAACATCGGAGTCGCGTGCACCCGCCGTCATCGATCGCCGGCGCCCGCTGTTCGAGAATCGGCCCGCGGGTGCCGAACATGACATCCGACGCCGGAAAACGCCCGACAGCGGCCCCCCTCGAGAGAGGCCAACACAGCCGTCGGACACGCTGGAAATCGCATCAGTTCACCCGGGCGCCAAGCGCAGAAGCCTAACCCGAACAACGGCGTCTGTGGCTGGCATCAAATCTGCATCTTCCCTCGCAGCACCGAACACGGGGAATCCCATGAAACCGTCGACCAACGAACTCCTGCTGGCCTTGCGTTCGCCATCATCGGGCTGGCTGGCCGCACTGATCTGCGCGCTCGACGAAGCCTTGCAGGACCCTGCGTTCACCGATCACCAGCGCGATATGGTCCGCGGCCTGCTCGACGCGGGCAACGTGCCGCAACCGGTCGCGGTTGCGGCGAACGGTCGGCTGGAAAGCTTCGAGGAGACGGTCAAGGACCTGCAGACTTACCTCCTGGATTCGCAGCCTCTGGCGGCCATCCCGCAGGCCGTGGCGCGTCCAAAACTGACAGTTTGTGGCGGCACCGGCTGACGGCAATTCGCGCAATTCCGGTCTGTCCGACCTCATTTCGGCATTGACAGCAAGGTCAGGCTCGGCGAGTTTAGCGGCGTGCCGCAACTCCGAGCTCGCAGTTCGCTCATCGTCCTGATCGCCCTTCTCGGGGGCTGCTCCAGCCACTTCCACCGCGCCGAACCGCCACTCGAGGCGGGAACCCCACGCGCCGACGCCGCCAACGCGGTGCTTTTCCGAGCCATCGCGCTGGTCGGAACGCCCTATCGTTTCGGCGGCAATACGCCCGAAGGCGGATTCGACTGCAGTGGTCTGGTCGGCTATGTCTTCCACGATGCTGCAGGCGTCGCGTTGCCGCGCACGTCGATCGAGATGGGTGACTTGCGAGCACAGAGAATCGATCGGGACGAACTGCAGGCCGGTGATCTCGTGTTCTTCGCCGATGGCCGGCACGTGAGCCATGTCGGCATCTACGTCGGCGAGAAGCGTTTCGTTCACGCACCAAACACGGGCGGCACCGTGCGGCTCGATCGACTCGACGGGGCCTGGTGGAACGAGCATTTTGTCTATGGCAAGCGCGTGCTCGAAGGCATCGCGCACGGCGAACCGATCGCACGCAGTCGCTAGCGCGATCGAAAGTTCGCGGCTGGCGCCGGCTCTTTCAGCATTCGACAGGCATGCGAAGTTCCAAAAACCCTGCCTAATGCGCGTGCCCGCCGGTGCCGTGCACATGGCGATGCGCGATCTCTTCCGGCGTCGCATCGCGTACGTCGACGATCTCGATGTCGAAGGTGAGCGTCTTGCCGGCAAGCGGATGATTGAGATCGACGTCGACCACGCTCGAACCGATCTTGCGCACCGTCACCTGGCGCTGGCCGCTCTCCTTTGTGCTGAGGACGGTCGTCATGCCGGGCTTGAGGTGGTCGGCGTCGCGGAAATATTTCTTCGGCACACGCTGCGTGAAATCTTCGCGGCGGTCCCCGTAGGCTTCGGCCGGCGCCACGACGACTTCGAAACGCTCGCCGGCTTCGCGTCCGGCCAGTGCTTTTTCGAGTCCGGGAATCAATCCGCCGTGTCCGACCAGAAACGCCAGCGGCTCACCGCGATCACGCGATGATTCGACCGGCTCTGGACCATCGCTGACGACGTAGTGAAACGAGACCACCTTGTTGGCTTCGACTTTCATCGTGAACTCCAAATCGGCGCGCGAGCCTAACAAATGAACGCGCCTGCGTCATGCGCGAGCCGGAGCGTCCGCGCGCGTGCCGAACGTCGCGCCGCGGGCTTCAGGACCGAGCGCGGTCACGAGCGCGAGAAACACGGCGACGCAGGCGATGAAAACGGACATCGCCAAGGCGTAGTCGTTGTCGTGCGCGGTCGCGAATCGCGTCAACAGCGGCGCCGTGATCGATGCGAGCAGATTGCCGCCCTGATAGGCGAATCCCGGCAACGTCCCGCGCACGGCATCCGGCGACAATTCGTTGAGATGCACCGGCACAACGCCCCACGCGCCCTGCACCATGACCTGCAGCAGGAAAACGCCAACGCCGAGCAAGACGACCGAGCCGCCGTACGCCCACAGCGGAACCATCGGAATGGCCAGCAGCGCAGCCGTAATGATCGCGCGGCGGCGTCCGACTTTTTCCGACCACGCGCCGAAGAAAAGGCCACCCACGATCGCACCCAGATTCAGTACTACCGTCAACGTCCCGACCGTGCGCGTATCGAAGTGCAGTTGTTCCTTGAGAAACGTCGGATAGAGATCCTGCGAGCCGTGGCTGAACATGTTGAACGCCATCATCAGCACGACGAGATAAGCAAAAAGCGGCCAGCGGCCACGCATCGTCTCGCTGAGCTTCGGGCGCGCTCGGGCTTGTACATGCTCGCGCCACACGGGCGATTCCGGAACATGACGGCGGATGTACAGAACGAGCAGTGCCGGCAGGATTCCGAGCGCAAACATGCCACGCCAGCCGATATGATCGAACAGCGCGATATAGAAAAGACCGCCGATCAGATAACCCGCCGCGTAACCTTCCTGCAACAGGCCGGACACCGCGCCGCGCGCTTTCGCCGGAATCGATTCCATCGCGAGCGAAGCACCGATACCCCACTCGCCGCCCATCGCAATGCCGAACAGTGCGCGCACGATAAGCAATACGGCCAGCGACGGCGCGAGTGCGGATGCCGTCTCGAGCACCGCGAACAGAACGATATCGACCATCAATACCGGACGCCGGCCGTAGCGATCGGCGAGACGGCCGAAGATGAATGCACCGAGCGGACGCATCGCGAGCGTCAGCGTCAGCGAGAACGCGACTTCGGGGATGCCGACCTTGAAATCGCGCGCGACTTCGGGAATCACGAAGACCAGCAGGAAATAATCGAAGGCGTCCAGTGTCCAGCCGAGGAAACTGGCCAGCACGACCTTGCGCTGCGTGGCGTCGAGTTCGCGCAAAAGCGAAAGAAATTGCATGTCTTGTCTCTGTCGTTCGTTGCGGGAGGCGCGCGCAGACGTCGGCGTTGTGCCGAGCATAAGTCGAAAAATCCCGTCGTGGCACATCCTGGCTTGTGCATCGGCCGCTCCGCCCTCCACAATCCTTGCTCGACCTCGCCGGGAATGAGCTCATGACGCCATCGTTCGTTTCGCGCCGCGAATTCGTCACCGCGATTGCCGCCGGAACCCTCGCCGCGGCAATTCCGGTAAGAAGCACAAGTGCGGCGAGCTCCGCGTCCGCAGCGACCTGGCGCCGGTATGCGCATGCGACGGTCATCGATGCGCTCGGTGGACCTGGCAGCGCCAACAAACCGGACTCGGCGCTCGATGCGTCCGACCTTGCCGACGTGCGCGCTTCCGGAGTGACGACCGTGAACATGACGGTCGGCTCGGTCGGAAGTTACGCGCGCGACTACGACGGCGCGATAGAACAGATTGCGCATTGGGACAACGAGATCGCCGCGCATCCCAAAGTTCTGATGAAATTCCACAACGCGCACGATTTCGCCGAAGCCAAGCGAAGCGGCCGGCTTGCGATCATCTACGGTTTTCAGGACACGACGCCGTTCGGCGAGGATCTCGCGCGGCTGGAGACGTTCCGGAATCTCGGTGTGAAGATCGTGCAGCTCACATACAACCGCCGCAATCTCGTCGGCGACGGTTGCCTCGAGCCGGGCGATGCAGGACTCAGCCTTTTCGGCCGCGATCTCGTCGAACGCATGAACGCGCAGGACGTGCTGATCGACCTCAGCCATTGCGGACGTCGCACGACCGACGAAGCGATCGCGGCGTCGAAAAAGCCCGTGGCGATCACGCATGCGGGCTGCGCAGCTGTTTCCGATCTTCCGCGCAACAAGAACGACGCGACCCTGCGCAGTCTCGCCGAACACGGCGGTGTGGTTGGCATTTATCTGATGCCTTATCTACGAACGTCCGGGCAACCGATGGCCGCCGACGTGATCTCACATATCGAACACGCGCTCGACATTTGCGGCGAGGATCACGTCGGTATCGGAACCGACGGCACGATCTCGGCGGTACAACTGACCGACGAATACAAGAAAGCCTTCGCCGACGAGATTGCCGAGCGGAAGAAACGCGGCGTTTCCGCGCCGGGTGAAACGACCGCGGTCTACACGTTCGTCCCGGATCTCAACACGCCGAGACGTTTCGAGACGATCGCTTCGCTGCTGGCAAAGCGCGGCAAGTCCGAACGCGCCATCGAGAAAGTGCTCGGCGGAAATTTCCTGCGACTCTTCAACGAGACGTGGCCAGCGTGACGACGGCGGCGCGGCCGCACGTTCCCAACGCTGCATTGCGAGGATCCGAGACGCCGTGACCGATGTCGCCAACGAAGCGATCATCGCGCGCATCTCCGCGCGTTATCGATTGCAGCCGCACCGATCCTACGCGCGCGGCAAATTGCGCTGGGATCCGATATTCGCGGCGGCCGCATCGTTGTTTGCCGAATCCAGGCACGCGCTGCTCGACATCGGCTGCGGGCTCGGTTTGCTTGGCCAGTACCTTCGCGAGTGTGGGTGCAGCGCGCCGTATCGCGGCATCGATCTCGACGAAAGAA
>DASYJJ010000178.1:0-6537 GCA_035996605.1 Rhodanobacteraceae bacterium | reverse complement strand
CACCGAAGGCGGTGTTTTCGGCGCGAGCGTCTCGGGTGGGAACGCTCACGGCATGCTGTCGAGCAGCTTTCACGGGCCCGACGTGCTGACCGGGGGCGCGTTCGGTCCGGAAGCCTCGATCGTTGCCGTCGTTATCTGTCTCGCTGCGGGCGTGATGTTCCTCTGGCTCGCACGTCGGCGCGGCAATTTCGTGCGCCCGTTCTGGGCGCGTTAGAGCGCGAGGATGCGTTTCACGGCGGCGCGCGCGGCGTCGAACGAGAAGTGCCGCCGCACGTTGTCGAGGCCGCGCGCCGACAGGCGATTCCAAAGCGCTTCGTCCCGATAAACGCGTATCACTGCTTCGGAGAAGCCTTCGGGGTCGCCGGCGACCAGCACATCGTCGCCGGCTTCGACGTGCATGCCTTCGATGCCGATCGGTGTCGCCACGACAGGCAGTCCGTAACTCATCGCCATGTTGACTTTGCCCTTGACGCCAGCACCGTATCGAAGCGGCGCCACCGAAACACGGCAACTGTCCATGTACGGCGCGATGTCCTCGACGTAGCCATGCACGATCACGTGCTCGCTCGCGAGCGCGAGAATCGACGGCGGCACCTTGCTGCCGATCACATGAAACTTGCAATCCGCGAGCGCCACGCGCACGCGCGGAAAAACCTCGCGAACGAACCAGGTCACCGCGTCGACGTTCGGCGGATGCTGGAATCCGCCAACGAAAACCAGGTCGCGCCGTGATTCGAACGCGGCGCGGCATCCGAAGACTTCGTGCACGTTCGACAACACTTCCACGCGTGCGCCGGGTGCGTCCGCGGCGAGAAGTTCCTGTTCCGCCGAACTTACGACGAGTGTGACATCGCATTCGCGAATCAATTTCAGCTCCTGCGCGCGCGTGGCGGCCGCGTGGCGCGTGAGCTCGGTTTTGCCTTCGACGGCAGCGCCGCGTTGTTCGCGCAGGTAGTGCAGGTCGACCGTATCGAAGATGAGCTTCGCCCGCGGTGCGTAAAGGCGCGCAAGGCCCACGAAGCTCGCGGCGACGTAATGCCGCGACAGAACGATCGCATCGAACTCGGCGCCGCGTTCGCGGAACAGCTTGACCGGATCCGCGGTCCACGGCGCGTACAAAGCCTCAACGCCGAGTTCCTGCAGCGCGCTCGTGTAGCGTTCGTCCCAGAGGCGGTTGTCCGGCAGGAATGTCGTGCGGCAGCCGAGATCGCCGAGCACGCGCATGAGATTGACCATGCGCAGCGAGCCCGAATCCTGATCCGGCGTCGGTGTTGTCGCATCGACGATGAGCACGCGACGCGCCGCGCGATGCGAAGCCGCGCGCGTGATCGGCGTGCCGGGCGCGGGTTGCCGGGCGAGCGCGAGTTTCCACTTGTCGAGGAATTTCGCGTGGTTGATCGGCTGGAAGCGCTTGATGCCGGTCGTGGTGTCGGTGCCCGACGTGATGCCTTCGAAATGCACGACGGTCGAAGCCGGTTCGTAGTAGACCTTGTATCCCGCTGCGCGCACCGCGAAGGCGAGATCGGTGTCTTCGTAATACGCGGGCGTATAGCGCGTGTCGAAGCCGCCGAGTCGGCGGAACAACTCGGTGCGCAGCAGGATCGCGGCACCCGAACAGTAGTCCGCCTCGCGCCGGAACGCGTAGCGCGGATCGTCCGGATCCTCGAATCGACCGTAGTTCCAGCCCGATGCGTCGCTGAAAACGATGCCGCCGGCTTCCTGCAAGCGCCCGTCCGGATAGATGAGCCGCGCGCCGACGAGACCGGCGGCGGGCGCTTCGTCGAGACAGCGCACCAGCGCTT
Organism: Rhodanobacteraceae bacterium; assembly: GCA_035996605.1. Taxonomy (GTDB): domain Bacteria; phylum Pseudomonadota; class Gammaproteobacteria; order Xanthomonadales; family Rhodanobacteraceae; genus Dokdonella_A. The sequence goes on along the minus strand of DASYJJ010000178.1, from coordinate 4,735 downwards.
CGAGCCAGCCGGGGGTCACGCGCGTATCGTTGTTGAGAAACAGCAGAAGTTCGCCTTGCGCGACCGCGGCGCCGGCGTTGCACGAACCGATGAAGCCGAGGTTGACTTCGTTGCGCACGACGCGGATGCCGTCGATGTCTTCCAGGCGCTGCTGCGTCGCCTGCGCCGAAGCGTCGTCGACCACGATGATCTCGAATGGAATGCGACCGGCATGCTCGCCGAGCGAACGCAGGCACGCGGACGTGTAGTCGATCTTGTTGTACACCGGAATCACGATCGACACGCGCGGCCAATTCGATGTCGGTACCGTGAACGACGCGAAGTCCTCGCGCGGCGGCGCATAAGTAACGCGCGCACGCACCGGCCCCTTCCCGCGCAACTCGCGCCAGATGCGCGCGAGCGTGCCCGAGATGCCGCGTTGGGCGACGCTGCCGCGCACGCGTGCGAACATCGTGCGCACGTGCAGAGTGCGGAACGCAAGGCGCGCCCGCACGCCAGCGAAGCGAGCGTTCGCACGGCGCAGCGGAGCTGTGATGCGCCATGAAGTACTGCCGAGTATCTGCTCGTAGCGCGGCTTGAGGTCGCGCAATTCGGTGTCGAGCGATTGGGCCCAGCGTGTGCGCTCGGCGAGATCGCGATCCAGCGCATGGCCCCAGTCGCCACGCCGTTCGCTTTCGGCCCGCGCGGCCGAGAGATCGGTGCGCAGCGAATCTTCCGCATTGCGCAGACGCGTGATCGTCGAAGCCCGCGCCGCGTCGCGCAACGACGCGACATCCGTCTCTGCGAGCGGGTAGCGCGCGGCGGGCCGTGTGCCCAGGCGCAGAACGTCCGCGTACGCACTCGCCATCTCCGCCAGCGTCGGCTCGCTGTCCGCACCGGCCGTCGATCGCACGCGGTCGAGCGCGGCGCGCCCGGCCAGCAACGCAGCGACGCGCGCGGTGACGGCATGAGCGTCGGCCTCGACCAGAAATCCGTCGATGCCATCGCGAATGCGCTCGGCGAGTGCGCCGACGCGCGTCGCTATCACAGGCACGCCGAGGCTTCGAAGTTCAGAAAGGGTGTAGCTGAAGGTTTCGGCGACGGTCGGCAGAAGCAACGCGGCATCGGGCGCGATGCGAGCGACCAACGCCGGCAGATCATCGCGTTCGTAGTCGAGCACGATATGGACGCCGTGCTCGCCGAAGAGTGCGTGCGCATCGGCACCGGCGCCGACGAGATAGAGATCGGCGTGTTCGCGGAGCTTGGACAATGCGGTCGCGAGGAGTTCCGCACCTTTTCCCCGGCGCACGCGTCCAGGCACGAGAAGGCGCGGGCGTTTGCGGGCCGGCACCTGCGCGGGAGTCGGCGCATTTTCCGGCCACGGCGCGAGTCCGTGCGCGATGACGTGCTTGGGCAGCTCGGCAAGTTCGGGCGCAAGGCGCAGCTCGTTGCTCAGAGCCGAGCGGCTGGGCGCGATCAGCGTGGCACCGGCAGCACGCAGAGCGCTGACGGTTGCGTCGCGCAACGTGCGCCAGTGTTTCGGATCGCGGTTCGGAAATTCCGCATCATCGCCGAACGCGGCAAGATCGCGTGCGCGCTGCGTGTCGTCGAAGCGCAAGGTCGCGTCGCCGAAATCGCGGTGCAGCGTGGGCCACAAAGGATAGTGATCGTGAATGACGCAGAACGTCGGCAGCCGCGTCGCGAGCACGTCGAGACTGTGCCCGATCAGCGACGAGACGATCACCGCATCGACGCAATGATCGCGGACGATGCCGGCGAGTATCTCGCGGTACGCGTTGTCGGCGAGTGCGGTGTCCGCGATCGGCACCGGCAGCGCGATGCGCAGGCGCGGTGGTCCGTGCAGGACGGCGTCGTGCAGTTCGATCCATTCGCCGTGTCGCCTGCGCTGGAAGCTGCCGCGCGTGACCAGGACGAGATGACAGGCCGCATCGAACGTGCGCGCGAAATCGCGCACCCAGCGCTCGGCGCCGCCGCCCCAGCCGTGAAGCACGTGCAGAAGTACCGGTCGCGCATCGAGTCCCGGACAATCCGGCGTTGCACCCGCGCGAAGCGCTGCCGAAACGCGCTCGCGCAACGCAGCCAGCGGAGAAGGCGGCACCGGATCGCGTGGGTCCTCGATTGCGGGTTTCGCTTGATGTTCGGACACTGCGGCATGGACATGAAGATGATCGAGCAGCACGCAGCGGAAACCGTGCGTCGCAAGCGCATCGGGATCAGCGGGCGATGCGTGGCCAAGTTGCGCGAGACGCTCGCCGTCCCATGCGCTGAATGCGGCTCGGTGCAACGATGCATCGATCAAACGGCGCTCGCCGTACGCGAAACACAGCGCATCGACTCGCTCGTGATGGTTGTCGTCGCGAACAAGATCCGGCAGCGCGCGTTCGGGAACGATATCGTCGAGAGCGGCTGCGCCGAGAACGCCAACGCATTCGAGCGCGCGCAGCAAACGCTCGATGGCGAAAGGCGGAAGTCGCGTGTCGGCGCGGACGAGGATCAGTGTTTCGCGCGGATACGCGCGGGCGGCGAACGGAATCAGTTCGAGCGGATCGTCGCTCGCCGGCGCATCGATGTGCATCGCGGCGGGAATCGATGGACGCAGCGGGCCTATCGTCGCGAACGGGGTTCCGATATCGGCGGCGATCGTCAGACCCGACTCGATCGCCGAGCCGAACACGCAGACGCGGAAGGGTTTGTCGCCGGTGTCGCGCACGGATGCGGCCCGTCAGCGGTCGATCCACGACCCGCGGGCCGCGCAGCCGCGGCAAACGGGCCCGCTTGAGCCGTCGTCGGTGACCACGAGAACGCGGGAAGCGGGGCGCATGGAGACTCCGGCGGATCCGAAGCCGCGATTATCGCCGATCCGCCGCAATTCGTGCCGCGCGGCCGCACGGTTGCCGCACGCGGGCGGCGCGATGCTCGTCTCGCCAGGCGCGACGCGGCCCGAGTAGACTCCTCCGAGCCGTTCCCCGGAATCCGCGCTTGTCCGTTCCCGCCCGCGTTTTCGCGTTTCTCGCACTGATGTGGCGCCTGTTGCGCGCGCCGGTTCTGATCGGCGTTGGTTTTGCGATCGGATTCGTGCTGCCGTATGCGTATCGGCTGGACCGCGAGGTACGAAGCCGCTTCGACGACCTGTCCTGGGAGATTCCGAGCCGCGTTTATGCGCGCCCGCTCGAACTTGCACCCGGCCTCGCGATGACGGCCGACATTCTCAAGATCGAGCTGGATGCGGCGCGCTACGTCGAGGATCCTGCCGCGAAGGCGCCGGGCACGTTCGCACACGATGGCGCGCGTTTCACGATCGCGCGGCGCGCGTTCGTTTATCTCGATGGGCGCGAGCGCGAGAAACGCATCTCGGTGACGCTCGCGGATGGGCGCGTTGCGCGGCTCGTCGATGCGGACAGCGGCTCGACCGTTGCGAGTGTGCGTCTGGAACCCGCGCGCATTGCGACATTGTACGGGGCGCTCGAGGAAGACCGGCGCATCGTGCAGCTCGCCGAAGTACCGACGCTGCTGGTCACGGGCCTGCAGGCCGTCGAGGATCGCGATTTCAAACACCATCACGGCGTCGATTCGGTTGCGATCCTGCGCGCGGCGTGGGCGAATCTCGTCGCCGGTCACGTCGTGCAGGGCGGTTCGACGCTGACCCAGCAGCTGGTCAAGAATCTCTTTCTCGATCGCAGCCAGAGTCTCACGCGCAAATTCAACGAAGCGCTGCTTTCGCTCATCATCGAGGAGCGCTATGGCAAGGAGCGCATTCTCGACGCGTACATCAACGAAGTGTTCCTCGGCCAGGAAGGCGGCCAGGCCGTGCATGGTTTCGCCGCCGCGAGCGAGTTCTATTTCGGACGCGACCTGCGCGGGCTTGGTCCTGCCGACATCGCGCTGCTGGTCGGCATGGTGCAGGGACCGAGCTACTACGATCCGCGCCGCAATCCCGATCGCGCGCTCGGGCGCCGCAACGTCGTGCTCGGACAGTTTCGCGACACCGGACTAATCGACGACGCGACCTACGCAGCCGCGTTCAAACAACCGCTAGGCACCGCAGCGAATGCAACGCTGCCGCGCGATCGTTTTCCGGCGTTTCTCGATCTCGTGCGCCGGCAGATCCACGAGGACTATCCGGACGCGGAGCTCAACAGCGCCGGCCTTGCGATTCACACCACGCTCGCGCCTTCCGTGCAGACGCTCGGCGAAGACTCGATCGACAAGGCGCTGACCGCGCTCGGCAAGCGCGGCGCCGCAGTCGATGCCGCGCTCGTGGTCACCGGCGCGCGCGACGGCGAAGTGCAGGCAATGATCGGCAGCCGCGATCCGGACGAGCCGGGTTTCAATCGCGCGCTCGATGCGTTGCGCCCGATCGGATCGCTGGTGAAACCGTTTGTGTATCTCGTCGCGCTCGCACAACCGCAACGCTATTCCCTGGCGACGCTCGTCGAGGATTCGACGATCGACCTGCCGCAGGCCGGCGGCGCGCGCTGGCAACCTCAGAACGACGATCACGAGACGCACGGCAACGTGATGCTGATCGATGCGCTCGTGCACAGCTGGAATCTCGCCACGGTGCATCTCGGGCTTCGCGTCGGCGTCGATCGCGTGCAGGGATTCCTGCGCTCGTTCGGGCTCGGACGCGACATCAATCCGAATCCGTCGCTGCTGCTCGGAGCGGTGGATTTGAGTCCGTACGATGTCGCGCGGCTCTATCAATATCTCGCCGACGATGGCCATGCATTGCCGC
>DASYJJ010000177.1:0-4190 GCA_035996605.1 Rhodanobacteraceae bacterium | reverse complement strand
GCGGGAGAGGCCGCCCGAAGGGCGGGTGAGGGAAAATCGGAGTGAGGCCTCCCGCTCGTCGTCGACGATGCACACGAGCTAGGCCCTCAATCGACGTGCCCGCAGATACTCGTAATCCTCGCGACACGCATCGCTGACGCGTTTCGCGTCGCCATCGAGCTTCACATCACGATCGCGCGGAGTTTCGAAACCCGTCGATTTCCACACGGCCGCGTACCAATGCGGCGCCCAGACGCCGTCGCTCGCACGTGGTCCCGGCGGCCACGCGAGCATGCGATCGGTGAACGCGATTCCGAGATGCGCACATAGCGCGCGGAGATGCGTCTCCGGCGCGCGCAGGAATTCTTCCGCGTCGATGACCGGTGGCGCAGCGCCGGTATGGTGGGCGATCTCGTCGAACAGTCGCCGTTCCTGTGGCAGTCCGATGTCGTCCGGCGTTACCGTGTCGCGCGTACGCAGGTACGAGCTGACGACTTCGTCGGGATCGCGGATCAAGAACATGTTCGTCAGCGCATGGATCCAGTCGTGATCGACGTGCGGCAGCAGATGATGGCTCATGTGCTTCTGGTACCAGATCAGCTTGTGATCCGGAACGGCACCAAGCATCGATGTCGTCACTTTGCGCCAGTCCGTTTCGCCGCGCGCGATGACTTCATCACGCACCGGATGAGCGGCACCCGTTTCTGCAAGATAGTGCGCATACAGCGGTTCGTCGGAGACCGCGCAGTCGCCGCGGTTCTCCCATGCGCGCATCATCGCGGTCGAGATATTGCGTGGTCCCGACCACATCGCGATGCGCAACGGTTCCGTCACGCGGCGTTTCCGGGACCGCGCGCCGCGACGTCGCGCGCGACGAGTGCGCGATAAAGTCCTTGCAGTTTTTCAACCACCGAGCCGCGACGACCGTCGCCGATCGTACGTCCGTCGATCGTGCGTGCGGGCACGACGCCCGCGAACGTGCCGGTCACGAACGCTTCTTCGGCGCCGTAGACGTCGGTCAGGCTGAAGGATTTCTCGAACGCGGGAATGCCGGCTTCGCGACAGATGGCGAGCACATTGCCGCGCGTGATCCCGCCGAGACAGTACTGGCCGGTCGACGTCCAGACCTCGCCTTTGCGCACAATGAAAAAATGCGTCGAATTGCAGGTCGCAACGAAGCCGTGCGGATCGAGCATCAGCGCCTCGTCGGCGCCGGCGGTGTAGGCCTGAATGCACGCGGTGATGCAATTGAGCTTGCTGTGACTGTTGAGTTTGGGATCCTGCACGTCCGGATATCCGCGGCGGACGTGCACGGTGAAAAGCGTGAGTCCGCGTTCCAATGTGTCCGGCAACGGATTCTTGTGTTCTGGAATGATCACGATCGTCGCCGGACCGATCGTGACGCGTGGATCCTGATACGGCGTGCGTTTCACGCCGCGCGTGACCATCAGCCGCAGGTGCACGCCGTCGCGCATGCGATTGGCTGCGAGCGTCGCATAGAGCGCGGCGGTCAACGCATCGCGATCCATGCCGATATCGAGCGCGATCGCCTTGGCGCCTTCGTAGAGGCGATCGAGGTGTTGCTCGAGGAATGCGGGATGTCCGCCCGAGACACGCAGTCCTTCCCAGACGCCGTCGCCGAGCACGAAGCCGGAATCGAATACCGAGACCGTGGCTTCCTCGCGCCGTTTCATCGCGCCGTTGACGTAGATGAGAATCTCGCGATTGCGCGGATCGTCTACGAATTCATGAACGCTCTTCGCCATCGCATGGCCCTTCCTGGCTAAGTTTCCAAGCATACGTCACGTGCGATGCGCGCGTCGTCGGCACCGGAATCCCTGACTCCGGCATGGGTCACTTTTCCCCCGAGCGTCGCGCTGACCTTTACCCGCAGCCGAATGTTCAACGCAACACGCGCAGTTGGAGCTGCGCGTAATTGCCCGACTTCGCAAGCGCCGTGATTGTCTGATCGCCGGTTTCTGCGAACGCATGTTCAAACGCGCCTGCGCCGCGCGTCTCGCCTTCGAACTTTCCATTGACCAGCCACAACACGTCTCCGTTCGCGCCAAGTGCGCGCAGGCGCACGATCGCCGGCTTGTCGCTGTTCGGTGCGCGCGCGATGGCTGAGTGGTCGGCAACGCCGTCGATGCGGATCGGCTGGATCGCATCGAGACCGTCCGACGCGCAACCGGCGGCGAGTGGCGGCAGACTCGCGCGCCGACGCACGTCTCGCGACAGCCACGGGTAGGCGAGGGCAGGCCAGCGCGCGATGTCCATGTCCGCGGTGTCGCCGCGTTCGCAACCTGCGCTCAAACGATCGCCGCTTTGCGGATCGATGCGCACGTGCGTGATGCCCGCGCTCCATGTTGTCGCGTCGCGTTCGGGAAGCGTCGGCGGCACGACTCCGTTCAGAGCCCACGCGGTGTGCTTCTGGTGACAAAGCGCTTCGTGTGCCGCATCGTAAGCAAGGCCGAGCGGCCAGCAGATGTCGACTTCACTGACACTTGCGGGCGGAGGCTCGGGCGTTGCCGAGAGCGAGGACCTTGGCAGGCTGTCGACGACCTGGAACATCAGCGGCAGCGCGGTGACGGCGCCGTATTGACCCGGCAACGGCGTGCCGTCGGGACGTCCAATCCATACCGCGACCGTGTAGCGGCGCGTCGCGCCGACGGCCCATGCATCGCGGAATCCGTAGCTCGTGCCGGTCTTCCACGCAACGCGCGGGCGCGATCCTGGATCGAACGTACCCGGCGCATAGCCAGGACGCGGGTTCGCTTCGAGAATGTCGCGCACGATCCACGCGGCGCCGTCGGAAAGCACGCGCCGTTCGATTTTTGCGTCGTCGCCGGTGTAGCGCACGCGACCGCCGATGCCGGCGCGGTTCAGCGCGACGTAGGCGCCGGCGAGATCTTCCATGCGCACGCCCGCGCCGCCGAGGATCACGGAAAGATTTGGGGATACGCCGCGCGGCAGGCGCAACTCGAGTCCCGCGTTCGCAAGGCGCGCGGTGAAGCGCGCGGGACCGACGCGATCGAGCAGATCGACGGCGGGCACGTTGAGCGAGAGCCGCAACGCTTCGGCAGCGCCGATCGGCCCGTTGTAGGCCATGTCGAAATTTCCCGGCCGATAAGTTCCGAACGATTGCGGCGCGTCGACCAGCAGACTTTCCGAATCAATCAATCCATCGTCGAGCGCAAGACCGTAGAGGAATGGTTTCAGCGTCGAACCCGGTGAGCGCCATGCGCGCACCATGTCGACATGGCCGAGCCGTGCTTCGTCACCGAATATCGCCGAGCCGACATACGCGCGTGCTTCGAGCGTCGTGTTGTCGACGACCAGCAATGCGGCCGACGTGCGTTCCGGCAGGCGCGCCAGATAATCGCTGACGCGTGCTTCGAGCGCGTGCTGCAGTTCGGCGTCGATCGTCGTCGTGATGCGGCGCGCATCCGGCTGCTCTTCGTGCAAACGTTCTGCGAGAAGCGCCGCGGAAAGCGGCGGCTGCAGCGCACGCGCGGCAACCGATTCGATGCGCGCGTCGTGCACTTCCGCGGATGACCAGACGCCAAGCTCGGCCATGCGATCGAGCACCTTGTCGCGCGCGATGCGCGCCGCGTCAGCGTTGCGGTCGGGACGCAACCGGCTCGGCGACTGGGGCAACACCGCGAGCAGCGCGGCTTCGGCGCGCGACAACCGCGCCGCAGGTTTGCCGAGGTAAGCCCACGACGCCGCTTCGACGCCTTCGATTGTTCCGCCAAACGGCGCGCGATCGAGATACAGGGTGAGGATCTCGCGCTTCGACAAATGGGCTTCGAGCTGGAACGCACGCAGGATCTGCCGAAGTTTTCCGCCGGCGTTGTGCGGGGTGGCGTCGAGGATTCGCGCGACCTGCATCGTCAGCGTCGAGCCGCCGGAGACGAGATGCCGATGCACGACCCACTGCCCGAACGCGCGCGCGAGCGCGAAAGGATTGACGCCGGGATGCTTGTAGAACCAGCGGTCCTCGTACGTCAGCACCGCTTCGACATAGAGCGGCGAGACGTCTTCGGGCTTGATTGGATAACGCCAGACGCCGTCAATGTCCGGGAATGTGCGCAAAGGCGTGCCGTCGCGCGCGAGGACGACGGTGCTGCCGCTGGTTGGCCCGGGGAGCGGGAGAGGGAACAGGCGATCCAGCAGGAGAGCGAGCGCCAACAGGAGGATCGCGACCGCTC
>DASYJJ010000176.1:0-2260 GCA_035996605.1 Rhodanobacteraceae bacterium | reverse complement strand
CACCAGGGGTCCGGCTTTCGCCGGGACGACGACGGTTACGGATATGCGCCCATTTCCTCGAGCGCTCGCTCCATATCCAACTTGATCCGATTGATGATCCGCATCGCGGGCTCAGCGCTCGCCGCATCGCCGCCGGTTCCGTTGATGCTCGCCTGGCCGCGCGAAACGATCTCGGCCTCGTCGTCCGCGACGAACTGGGCGAGATACACATAGCCGCGGCGCAAGCCCTCCTTGATCTCCACTTGATCGGGACCCAGCTGTTCGAGAAGGCTCACGATGGCTTCGCGAATCGCGGGCTTCGGATGCGGCAGCAGGCTTTGCGGCAACCCGTAAACATCCGGCGCGACACGCGCGAGCACCTTGCCGTAATCGCCGACGACCTTGGTTGCGAGTGCCAGCATGGGAGCCTACTGTCGCCGAAGCTGCGGTTAATCTAGCAACAATCGACGGGATTCGGCATTCGCGATGACAGGATTCGAACAGCGGAACGCCAATTCCATCCCGAATCGCACATTCCGAGTGCGGTCTTCTCCACCGCGATACGCATGAGCTCACGACCCATCCAATCCATCCCGAGCCCTTGCGTCGGCCTTTGCGAGCTCGGCCCCGACGGCTTCTGCGTCGGCTGCCTTCGCACGGGCGATGAGATTGCGCGCTGGATTTCGATGAGCGACAGCGAGCGGCGCTGGATGATGGAACATACACTGGCCGAGCGCGAGGCAAAGCGCCGATGACATCGGCCGCGATCGACACCCATATCGACTGGCTGCGCCGCGCTGTGCGTCCGCTTGCCGATCCGCCCGTTGCGCCGGGCTGGAATCTCGAAGAACTCGCAGACGTCATCGATCCGAAGCTGCCGCGTCGCAACGCGGCCGTGCTGGTTCCGTTCGTGCGCCGCGAATCGACGCTGTCGGTATTGTTCACGCGTCGCACCGCGAACCTTCGCACGCACGCGGGACAAATCAGTTTCCCTGGCGGCGCCATCGAAGCAGATGACGCCGATCCTGTCGCCGCCGCGCTCCGCGAAACATTCGAGGAAACCGGCATCGAACCCGAACGCGTCGAAGCATTCGGCTATCTCGATGGATTCGAAACCGTCTCCGGCTATTTCGTTTCGCCCGTGACCGGATTCGTCAGCGGTGACTACCGCGCCAAACCCGATCCCGCCGAAGTCGCCGAAGTCTTCGAAGTCCCGCTCGACTTCATCCTTGCGCCCGATCGTCTGCGCCGTTTCGATTTCGACTGGCACGGCCGCACGCGCACCACATTCGAATTCGAATGGGACGGCCGCCGCGTCTGGGGTGCGACCGCGGCGATCCTAAAGAACCTGCTGCAACGCCTCGACGCGGCATAGTTCCGGCGCGTCGCCTTCTTCCAGTCCGCAGGACAGCAGTCAAGAACAAGGAATAGAATCGGCCGGGGCCGCCGTGACACGTCTACGTATTGCGCCGCGACACCCAACCTGTCCGTCGACCGACACCGGCCACAGAGGGAGCAAAGCACCATGTCGATCTCAATCCGAACGCATGCCTACATCGTTGCACTCGCAATGTTGCTCGCTTCATTCGCCTCGGCCGACGAAGCGCCGCTCACGACGCAGATCGTCGACGCCTTCAACAAGATCTACGGCTCGCACCCCGGATTCCGCGCAAATCACGCGAAAGGCATCGTTGTGGAAGGCCACTTCAAGGCGTCGCCCGAGGCCGCGAAGCTGAGCCGCGCTGTCTTGTTCAATGGCAGCACGATTCCGGTCACGGTGCGCTTCTCCGATGGCGGCGGCCTGCCGACGGTGCCGGATGCCGGCAATCCGCATGGCATGGCCATCAAGTATCACTTGCCGACAGGCGCGGACACCGACATGGTGATCGTGTCGCTCAAGTTCTTCCCGGTCGGCAGCGGCGAGGAATTCCGCGATCTGCTCGTCGCGATCAGCGAAAGCGGCCCGGATGCGCCGAAGCCGACGAAACTCGATCAGTTCCTGGCGACTCATCCATCCGTGGCGAAGTCGAACGTGACGGTGTCGACGCCCGCGAGCTTCGCCGACGAGAACTATTTCGGCATCGACGCGTTCGTCTTCGTCGACAAAGCCGGCAAGAAGCAGGCCGTGCGCTATCAGATGGTGCCCGAGAAGCTCGTGCACCTCAGCAAAGACGAAGCCGCGAAGAAATCGCCGGACTTTCTCGTCGACGAGCTGCCGAAGCGCGTCGACGCGAAGCCCGTCGTGTTTCACCTGAAGGCGCAGCTCGCCGCGCCCGGCGAT
>DASYJJ010000175.1:0-5711 GCA_035996605.1 Rhodanobacteraceae bacterium | reverse complement strand
CAGGCTTGATCAACGAGACCGAGGGCCGGTTTGCCTTTCACGGTGGCGTGATGAATGTCGGGATATTGCGTCGAGGAATGATTGCCCCAGATCGTGACGCGTTTGATGTCGGTCGTGTGCGCGCCGGTTTTTTCGGCGAGCTGCGAGAGTGCGCGGTTGTGATCCAGCCGCACCATCGCGGTGAAGCATGTCGGGTCGAGATCCGGCGCGTTCTGCTGCGCGATCAGCGCGTTCGTATTCGCGGGATTTCCGACCACGAGGACTTTCACGTCGCGCTTCGCGTGCGCGTTCAGCGCTTTGCCTTGCGGCGAGAAGATCGCGCCGTTGGCTTCGAGCAGATCCTTGCGCTCCATGCCCGCACCGCGCGGACGCGCGCCGACGAGCAGCGCGTAATCGACGTCCTTGAACGCGACGTTCGCGTCGTCCGTCGCGACGACACCCGCGAGCATCGGAAACGCGCAATCGTTGAGTTCCATCACAACGCCGTTCAGCGCCGGCAACGCAGGCGTGATCTCAAGCAGGTGCAGGATCACCGGCTGATCCTTGCCGAGCATGTCGCCGGCGGCGATGCGGAACAACAACGCATAACCGATCTGGCCGGCGGCTCCAGTGACGGCAACGCGAACGGGGGACTTCATAAGACAACTCCTCGCAAGCAAGTTGATCTTCGTCCCGGCGAAAGCCGGGAGTCCATTTCTGCCTTTCGGCGCGAAGTCAAAATGGGTCCCGGCTTTCGCCGGGACGACGGGCTTTCAAGTCAATTCGGCAAAAAATTCTCGAAAGCGTTTCAATCCTTCCGGCAACTGCGCCGTAGGACACGTATAGGAAATCCGCAGCGCATTCGGATCGCCGAACGCAGAACCGGGCACGCAGGCGACACCTTTCGAATCCAAGAGCGCGTTGCAGAGATCGACGTCGTTAGCGATTTTCTTGCCGAGATGACTCTTGCCGAACGCGCACGAAATGTTCGGGAATACATAGAACGCGCCTTGCGGACGCGGACAGACGACACCCGGAATTCCGTTGATCACGGCGAGCACCTGATCACGCTTGGCCTGGAATTCTGCGCAACGCTGGCGCGGGATGTCCTGCGGTCCGGCGAGCGCGGCAACTGCGGCGGCGGTGATGATTTCCGGCAGATTGGTGATGTGATTCGAATTCAGCGTGACGACCGCCTGCGCCACCGTTTCCGGCGCGGCGACGAAACCGACGCGCCAGCCCGGCATTCCATACGTCTTCGAAAGCGAGTCGACATGGATGACGCGATCGCGCAGTTCCGGCCGCGCCTGCACGAAGTTGTGGTAGCCCACGCCGTCGAACACCATGCGGTTGTAGATGTCGTCGCAGATGATCCACGTGTCGGGATGCTTGACGAGCACTTCCGCGAGCGTCGCAATCTCATCCTTCGTGTACACCATTCCCGTCGGGTTGCACGGGTTGTTGAACAGGAAAACCTTGGCACCCGGCAACGCCGCATCGAGCTGCGCCGGTGTCAGCTTGTAGTTCTGGCTCGCCGGACACGGCAACAGGCGCGATTTCGCGCCGAGAATGTCGGCGATGTCGATGTAGGTCGTCCAGTACGGCACCGCGAACGCGATGGTGTCGCCCGGATCGAGCAGCGCTTCGGCAAGGTTGTACAGCACGTGCTTGGCGCCGATCCCGATCGCGATATTCGCGCGCGTGTAGCCGGTCAGGCCGCCTTCCTCGAGATGCTTGTGGAATGCGTCGAGCAGCGCGTCGGCGCCCCGGTTGGAACCGTACTGTCCGCTGTCCCTGGTAAGCGCATCGCGAACCGCTTCGTACACGTGCGGGCCAGGCAGGAAATTCGGGACGCCGATCGAAAAACTGATGATGTCGCGGCCGGCGGCTTTGAGCTGTTTGGCCTTGTCGGCCACGATCATGATCGCGCTCGGCTTGGCGCGGCTCATGCGCGCTGCGAGAGTCAGCATGGAAATCCTCGTCGAATTGGCTCGTCGAAGCCTTGGCTTCGCGCAGCCGGATAATTCTAACACAGCGTCTTTACCGATCCTTGATGGCGCAAAGACTCGCCTTGCGCTCGTCAAGCGAGCAAACTCGCAACGCCGCGGTCTGCTGGCACCAACGACCGCGCACCACCGTGCACATCCCACTACAGAGGAGCTCTGCAATGGAGGTATTCGGCGGTACTCACGGCATCATCATGACCTTCATCATCGGCCTCGTCGTCGGCATCATCGCGAAATTCCTGACACCGGGAAGGGATCCGGGCGGATTCATCATCACCGCGATCGTCGGCATCGTCGGCTCGTTCGTGGCGACGTGGATAGGCCGGACTCTCGGCTGGTATCAGGCCGGTGAATCCGCCGGCTGGATCGCCTCGATCATCGGCGCGATCGTTCTTCTGCTGATCCACCGGATGATCACTAAACGCTCGACGACGCCTTGACGGTCTGAAGCCGGACGACATTGCGCGTCCGGCTTCTCCGCTCGCATTGCGTCAGCTGCGCGTGTCGAGCGTGCTGTTCCATCGCTCGAGCTTGGCTTTTTCCTTTTCGAACAGCGCGGTCGTGTCGCCGCCGATCGTGATCGACTCGATCTTGTCCTCACCGCGGATGCTGTCGATGACTTTCTGATCTTCCGGCCCGACGACTGCGCCGAACACGGTGTGCTTGCCGTCAAGCCACGGCGTCGGACCGTGCGTGATGAAGAACTGGCTCCCGTTCGTTCCCGGGCCCGCGTTCGCCATCGAAAGAATGCCGGGCCGGTCGTGCTTGAGGCCCGCGACGATTTCGTCCTCGAACTTGTAGCCCGGTCCGCCGCGGCCGTCGCCGTTCGGGCAACCGCCCTGGATCATGAAGTCGGGAATCACGCGGTGGAATGTCAGGCCGTTGTAGTAGCCGCGCTTGGCGAGATTGGCGAAATTGGCGACCGTGATCGGCGTCTTGTCCGCGAAAAGCTTCAAGTGGATCGTGCCGCGGTTGGTCTTGATGTCGGCGGTGAGGTCGGCCATGGACGTTCCTTTGTGATTCCGGGGACGCGCAGCCTAGCGCATCCCGAAGCTGAATCGCTCTACCCCGATCTTCGATCCGGCAACGCCGGGGGCCACTTTTTTCCGATGGGGCCCGGAAACAATTTGATCCGGCTTTCGCCGGGTGGCGGCTCGCAGGCGGCATCCGAGCCGGGCTCCTTAGCTAGAGCGAATACCCCACCGCACTCAGGCTATAATGCTGGGTCCGCCTTCCGGCATTCCGTTTCGAGCCTTTTCACGGCCCCGCCCCCGCGGCGGTCGTGAGGTACCGCGCATGTCAATCGAAAAACTCCGCAATATCGCCATCGTCGCCCACGTCGACCATGGCAAGACCACTCTCGTCGATCAACTGCTCAAGCAGTCCGGCACGCTGTCCGAACGCGCGGTGGTCCCCGATCGCGTGATGGACTCGAACGATCTCGAAAAGGAACGCGGCATCACGATCCTTTCGAAGAACACCGCGATCCGCTGGAAGGATCCGGAAGGCCAGGAATGGCGCATCAATATCGTCGACACGCCCGGACATGCCGACTTCGGCGGCGAGGTCGAGCGCGTACTCTCGATGGTCGACTCGGTGCTGCTGCTGGTCGATGCGTTCGACGGCCCGATGCCGCAGACGCGCTTCGTCACGCAGAAAGCCTTCAAGATGGGGTTCCGGCCGATCGTCGTCATCAACAAGGTCGATCGACCGGGCGCGCGGCCGGACTGGGTGCTGAATCAGACGTTCGATCTGTTCGATCGCCTCGGCGCCAGCGAAGAGCAGCTCGATTTCACCACCGTCTACGCATCCGCGCTGCAGGGCTACGCCGGCATGAGCGGCGATGTGCGCGACGGCAACATGAATCCATTGTTCCAGGCGATCGTCACGCACGTGCGTCCGCCGCCGGTCGATCCGGACGGCCCGTTCCAGATGCGCATTTCGAATCTCGATTATTCGAACTACGTCGGCATCATCGGCACCGGTCGCATCCAGCGCGGCAAGGTGCGCACGAACATGCCCGTCACGGTCATCGACCGCGAAGGCAAGAAGCGCAACGGAAAGGTGCTGCAGGTGCTCGGCTTCATGGGTCTTGAGCGCCGCGAAGTGCCCGAAGCTGCCGCAGGCGACATCATCGCGATCAGCGGCGTCGAGAATCTCGGCATCTCCGACACGATCTGTGCACAGGACACACCCGAGCAACTGCCGGTGCTGACGGTCGACGAGCCGACGATCAGCATGACGTTCCAGGTCAACAACTCGCCGTTCGCGGGCGACAAAGAACACAGCGGCGGCCGGTACCTCACGAGCCGACAGATTCGCGACCGGCTGATGCGCGAAGCGCTGCACAACGTCGCGCTGAAAGTCGAAGAGACCGACGATCCGGACAAGTTCAAGGTATCCGGCCGCGGCGAGCTGCATCTTTCGATCCTGATCGAGACGATGCGCCGCGAAGGCTATGAGCTCGCCGTGTCGCGTCCCGAAGTCATCATCAAGGACATCGACGGCGTCTCCAGCGAACCGATCGAACAACTCGTCGTCGACATGGAAGAACAATTCCAGGGCGGCGTGATGGAACGTCTGGGCCAGCGCAAAGGCCAGCTCAAGAACATGGAACCGGACGGCAAAGGCCGCTCGCGTCTCGAATACCTGATTCCGGCGCGCGGGCTGATCGGATTCCAGACCGAATTCCGCACGATCACTGCGGGCACCGGTTTGCTGTTCCATGTGTTCGATCATTACGGCCCCCGAGCCGAAGGCCAGATCGCCAAGCGCCCGAACGGCGTGATGATCTCGAACGGCAAAGGCATGGCGCCCGCGTATGCACTGGTCAGCATGCAGGAACGCGGACGACTCCTCGTCAGCGAAGGCGACGAAATCTACGAAGGTCAGCTTGTCGGCATCCACGCCAAGGACAACGATCTCACCGTGAACGCGCTCCGCGCCAAGCAGCTCACCAACATCCGCGCCGCCGGCAAGGACGAAAACGTGCAGCTCACACCGGCGATCCGCATGTCGCTGGAACAGGCGCTCGAGTTCATCGAGGAAGACGAACTCGTCGAAGTGACCCCGAAGGAAATCCGGCTGCGCAAGCGGTTTCTTACCGAGAGTGATCGCAAGAGAGCGTCGCGCCAGGTTGCGTGAGGCGGTTGTTCTATCCTCTCCCGCGTGCGCGAGAGGGATGGGGTGAGGGCAATCGGAGTGCGGCCGTCAACGTTGCACCGGCGAACCTAGAATCCCCTCGCCCGCCCTGCGGGCGACCTCTCCCGCAAGCGGGAGAGGTGAGCTGCACGACGCCGCACAAACTTCGCGCGAAAAATCCGCAGTCACGCCTTGCGCAAAATCGTCACTGGCGGCGTGCGCGATATGCGAAGTGTCCCGATCCATCCGGCGAACGCCACCAACGCCGCTGCCACCACGATCAACCCGATCAGCGACCCCACCGGCGGCCAGTAGTTGTCGAGTTTGAACACGCGTTCCGCAAGCGCGATGCCTATTCCGGCCGAACCGATCGCGGCGATCGAGCCCGCGAGCACGCCAAGCGCAACGAATTCGCCGAGAACCGCGAGGCTGAGCTGACGGCGATGCGCTCCGAGCGTGCGCAGCAACGCGATCTCGAAACGCCGCTCGTCGGCGGTTGCAGCGAGTGCGGCCAGCAACACGAGCACGCCCGCGGCGACACTGAATGTGAGCACCCAACCCGCGGCGCGGCCAACGCGGTCGACG
>DASYJJ010000174.1:0-1970 GCA_035996605.1 Rhodanobacteraceae bacterium | reverse complement strand
AACCCTGACATTTGCAGCGCGGAGTCTGCGTCGGGAGTTTCTGCACGGCGAGCTTGCAACGCTTGCGGCGGCATTGGTGCTGGCGGTCGCGGCGCTTGCGGCGGTCGCGACACTGGCCAATCGCGTCGAACGCGCGATCGTTGCCTCCGCGGCAGAGCTTATCGGCGGCGATCTTGGCATCGCATCGAGCCGCGCGTTGCCCGATGAATTCTCCGCGGAAGCGAAGCAGCGTCGACTCGCGATTACCGATGTCGCGGATTTCCCAAGCGTCGTGTTCGAAGGAGACAAGAGCCGCCTCTGCGACGTGCGTGCGGCAGATCCGGCGTTCCCGTTGCGCGGTGTTCTTTCGGTGCGCAACACGGCCGGCGCCGAGCAGACCGTGCACGCGCCGGCGGCGGGCACGATCTACGTCGACCATGAAGTGCTGGTCGCGCTCGAAGTGCGCGTCGGCGACAAGGTGCAGGTCGGTGGGCGCGATCTCGCAATCGCAGGCGAGATCATGCGCTCGCCGGACAGCGGCAACGTGTTCCGCCTCGCGCCGCGATTGCTCATGGCTCTCGCCGACGCGCAGTCGATCGGGTTGACCGGAGTCGGCAGTCGCGTGCGTCATCACCTTCTCGTCGCGGGCGATACCAGTGTTGTCGACGCCTACGCGGAGTGGGCGAAGCCTCGGCTGCCGGACGGCGCCGAAATCACGACTGTCGAGGATGCGCAGCAGAATCTTCGGACGGCATTCGAGCGCGGCGAAAGTTTTCTGCGTCTCGCGGCCTTGCTGGCAGCGCTTCTTTCCGGCATTGCCGTAGCACTCGCGGCTCAGCGGTTCGCGCGGCGCAAGACCGAAGAGGTCGCATTGCTGCGTTGTCTTGGCGCGAGTCGCGGTGAGATTCTCGGCGCGTTGACGATCGAGATCACACTGCTCGCATTGCCTGCGTGCGTCATCGGTCTCGCGCTCGGGCTTGGATTGCAGCAGATCGTGATCGTATTGGCGCGCGATCTTCTGCCCGCCGCGGCGCCGAGCCTGCCGTTCGGGCCGCCGCTCGCCGCGTTTCTGGTCGGACTTGCCGTTTTGTTCGGATTCGGATTGCCGCCGCTACTGCGGCTTCGCGATGTCGAACCGATGCGGATTTTTCGTCAGGATGTCGGCGCGCGTCCGCGGCGTTTCGATGCGCTGTATGTGTTGCCGTTCGCGGTTGGCGCCGCGCTGATTGGCTTCGAAGCGGGAAACCTGCGGCTTGCGGCAACGTTGGCCGGCGGTTTCATGCTCGTGGCCGTCGCGACGTGGCTGCTCGGTGCGATTCTGCTGCGGCTCTTGCGCAGTGGCGGCAAGCGGCTGCCGGGGGCGTTGCGTTTCGGGCTCGCGAATCTCGCGCGGCGGCGCGCATTGAGCCTGCTGCAAGCGGGCGCGTTGGCGCTCAGCCTGACGGCGCTCGCGCTGCTCGGCGTGATCGCGCCATCACTGCTTCAGCGCTGGCGCGCGGAGCTTCCGCCCGACACGCCGAATTATTTCCTGATCAATCTGCAACCCGAGCAGCGCGACGCGATGCAGGAACGTCTGCGTGCGCTCGGCGCGACCAATCTCAACGTGCTTCCGCTCGCGGTCGGAAAGCTGGTTGCGATCAATGGTATCGCGCCGAAGGCCGACGACTACACGGATCGGCGCGCCGCGAACTGGATCAACGGCGAGATGCGCTTGTCGTGGAGCGATGCGCTGCCGCCGGCAAACAAGTTGCTTTCCGGTCGGTGGTTCGACGCCGACTCGAAAGAACCCGGTCTTTCGGTCGACAAGATGTGGGTCGACATGTTTCATCTGAAACTCGGCGACACGGTGACCTTGCGCATCGGCGAGCG
The DNA here is from genome assembly GCA_035996605.1 of Rhodanobacteraceae bacterium. Lineage (GTDB taxonomy): Bacteria > Pseudomonadota > Gammaproteobacteria > Xanthomonadales > Rhodanobacteraceae > Dokdonella_A. Next base: position 122 of record DASYJJ010000174.1, on the reverse strand, counting down.
AGACATCACGGCGCGCGTCGACAGCATTCGTGGCGTGGACTGGGATTCGTTCCGGGTGAATTTCTTCTTGATGCTGGATCCCGCAACCGGCGGCGCGCTCGCGCACAGTTTTCTCGCAAGCT
>DASYJJ010000173.1:0-8848 GCA_035996605.1 Rhodanobacteraceae bacterium | reverse complement strand
CACGGGCGCGCTCGCTCTCCCGCGCGCGGAAATTCCTCGGCGCATCCGCGCGATCGCAAGCGATACGACTCAGGAAATCCTGACGATCTGCGGCAGTGGGCGGCGCTCATTGCTTGCCGCACAGACATTGCACGAGCTGGGTTATGCGAACGTTGCTTCGGTTCGCGGCGGCTTCCTTCGCTGGCAGACCGAAGGCTTGCCGATCAAGCCGGGACAGATCGATGCGGCGATGGCGGAGCGCTACGCCCGGCAGCTGGTCTTGCCAGAAGTCGGCGTCGAGGGACAGAAGAAACTCGGTGGCGCGCGCGTCGCGCTGATCGGAGCGGGCGGTCTCGGCTCGCCCGCTGCGCTCTATCTCGCAGCGGCCGGCATCGGCACGCTGAGTCTTATCGACGACGATCGGGTCGAGCGTTCGAACCTGCAACGCCAGGTGCTCCACACCGATGCGCGCACGGGCATGCGAAAGACGGAGTCGGCGCGCATCGCACTCGGCGCGCTCAATCCGGATGTCCGGTTGAATCTCCACGAAGAGCGGCTGCGCGCTGCGAATGTCGAAGCGCTGGTTCGAGATCACGATGTCGTCATCGACGGTGCCGACAACTTTCCGACGCGCTATCTCCTCAACGCTGCGTGCCTTCATCTTGGGATTCCGCTCATCTATGGAGCGGTGCACCGGTTCACTGGACAAGTCAGCGTGTTCGATTCGCGGCGCGCCGATTCTCCGTGTTATCGGTGCCTGTTTCCCGAACCGCCATCCGCGGCCGAAGCGCCCAACTGCAGCGAGGCGGGTGTTCTCGGCGTGCTGCCCGGTGTCATCGGGTTGTTGCAGGCGACCGAGGCGATCAAGCTTGTGCTCGGGATCGGGCAGACACTTGTCGGACGATTGCTTTGCTACGACGCGCTCGCCGCGGAATTTCGCGAGCTCGGACTTTCGCGCGATCCGAGCTGTCCCGGCTGCGGCGGCGGCGCGGTCTTCAACGGTTACGAAGATCTCGAACACCTTTGCGCCGGCGCACACTGATGCACCCGGTTTGAGTGGTTCGACATAAGCGGTTTCGCTAAGAGTGCTTGCGCCGTGCGGCCTCGAACGCCGCGAGCTGCTCAGGGGTCGCGTCTTTCTGGTGCTTGGTCTTCCAGTCCGCAAAGGGCTCGCCGTAGATCCGCTCGCGCGCAGCATCCTTGCTGACATCGATGCCGCGCGCCTCGGCTGCTTCGCGATACCAGTCGGCGAGGCAGTTTCGACAGAATCCGGCGGCGATCATCAAATCGATGTTCTGCACGTCGGCGCGCCCTTCGAGGTGCTCGAGGAGGCGACGGAATACTGCTGCTTCAAGCTCGAGTTCCTGCTGGTCCATACGATTGCCTGCCTCGGGCCTCTCGAAGCCCTCTGGATCGTGTCCTGGCGATGGTAGTGCAAATTTGAGCGCGGCGACGCGCACATGGATAATGCACGGTTTACCGTGAGCGGACCGATGACCGCGAGACTCCTCGACGGCAAGCGCATCGCCGATGAATTGCTCGACAGCGTCGCCGCGCGCGTGCAGGTGCGCGGCGCGCAGGGCAAGCGCGTGCCCGGACTTGCCGTCGTGCTGGTCGGCGAGGATCCCGCATCGTCGGTGTATGTGCGCAACAAGCGGCGCGCGTGCGCCCGCGTCGGCTTTCGCTCGCTGGATTTCGATCTGCCCGCGACGACGACCGAAGCCGAATTGCGCGCGTTGATCGACCGGCTCAACGCGGACGAAAGCGTGCACGGCATCCTCGTGCAGCTGCCTCTCCCGGCCGGCATCAACGGCACGGCGATCATCGACTGCATCGATCCGCGCAAGGATGTCGACGGGTTCCAGGCGGTGAACGTCGGACGTCTCGCGCTCCGGCAACGCGGCTTGCGTCCGTGCACGCCCAAAGGCGTCATGACGTTGCTCGCGCACACGGATCGACCCGTGCGTGGACAGAAGGCCGTTGTCGTCGGCGTTTCCAATCATGTCGGTCGGCCACTGATGCTCGAATTGCTGCTCGCGGGTTGCACGACGACGGCGTGCCACAAGTTCACGCGCGACCTTGAAAGCGAAGTGCGCCAGTCCGACATCGTGGTGGTGGCGGCGGGACGTCCGGAGCTCATCAAAGGCGCATGGATCAAACCCGGCGCGGTGGTGGTCGATGTCGGCATCAATCGTCTCGAAGACGGGCGCCTGGTCGGAGATGTGGAATTCGCGCCGGCCGCGGAGCGCGCCTCGTGGATCACTCCGGTGCCCGGCGGCGTCGGCCCGATGACGGTCGCCACGCTTATCGAAAATACGCTGGAAGCGGCTGAGACGTTCTTCGATTGATGTCGACGATCCAATCGGTTTCACGGCGCATCCAGTACCATTCGCAACATTGTCGATTCGATCATGCAGACACGGCTCATGCTCCGCTTAGCAATCGTTCTCGCCATCGCCAGCCTTTTCGCTGGATGTGCAAGCATCGTCAACAAGGCGAGTCAGCATCTTGCGGACAATCTGACCGCCGGCATCCTCGATCAGGACGACGCGGCGACAGCGCAAGAAGGAATTCCTGCCTGGCTGTTGTTGATCGACGGACTCATTCAGGGCAATCCGCAGGATGTCGGTTTGCTTATCGCCGGCTCTCGTCTTTACAGCGCCTATGCGGGCGGCTTCATCGCGGATTCGACGCGTGCACAACACATGTCCACGCGCGGCTTCGACTATGCGCGTCGCGCGACGTGCATCGATCTTCCGGCTGTCTGCAAGGAGATCGAAGCGCCGTTCGATGCATTCCAGGCCGAAGTTGCCAAGAGTGGTCCGCAGCATGTCGCGCTGCTTTATGTGCTCGCGACGTCATGGGCGGGCCGGATACAGAACAATCCTGGCGACTGGAAAGCGATCGCGGACATTCCCAAGGTGCAGGCGCTGCTCGATCGCGTTGTCGCGCTGGATCCTGGTCACGCGAAGGGCGAGCCGTACATGTATCTTGGCGTGCTGGCAACGCTGCGCCCGGCATCGCTTGGCGGCAAACCTGACGAGGGCAAGGCGGATTTCGAGAAGGCGCTGGCGCTTTCAGGCGGTCAGAACCAGATGGTGCGCGTGCTCTATGCCCGCCACTATGCGCGTCTCGTTTTCGACAAGGATCTGCACGACAAGCTTTTGAACGAGGCTATTTCAGCCGATCCGCACGCGCCGGGCCTGACTCTCATCAACGTGCTCGCGCAGCAACAGGCGCGGCTGTTGCTGGAATCGGGCAAGGACTACTTTTAGGCCCGCGTCGCGTGCGTTGTGAGATTTTTTTTCTGACGCAGCAAGAGCGCGATCGTGTTCCGCCGCGCCGGGCGATACAACTTTTCCGTTGGACAGCGGTCATGGATGCACAAGGCAATCTCGCAGGAGAGTTTGAATGCATGGTTTGAAAAGAGTTTTCCTGGTCGGCGCGCTCGCATGTTCGGGCCTCGCGTCGGCGACACCGATCAAGATCGCAACGGTCGCTCCGGACGGCACTGCGTGGATGCGCGAAATGCGCACCGCCGCGGACGCCATCAAGAAGGGGACCGATGGTCGCGTCGAAATCAAGTACTACCCGGGCGGCGTCATGGGGGATGCCTCGACGGTGCTGCGCAAGATCAAGATCGGACAGCTCCAGGGCGGCGCTTTCACCGGCGGAGAAGCGACCGTCATAACGCCGGATGCGCAGGTCTACAGTCTGCCGTTCCTGTACCGCGGCGAGGACGAGGTCGGCAAAGTCCGTGCGAAGCTCGATCCGCTCGTGAAGCAATCCTTCGATGCGGCTGGCTACGATCTGGTCGGCATCGCCGGTGGTGGATTCGCTTATCTGTTCAGTACGCGCGACATCAAGACACGCGACGGTCTGAAGGCCGCGAAGGTTTGGGTGCCGCAGGGCGACAAAGCGGCCGAGGTGACGTTCAAGGTCGCTGGCGTGACACCAATTCCACTTCCGCTTTCGGACGTCTATACGAGCCTGCAGACGGGGCTGATCGATACTGCCGCGAGCACGCCTTCCGGTGCGATCGCGTTCCAATGGCATACCAAGGTGAAGCACATGGTCGACCTGCCGCTCTCGTATGTGGTCGGTGAAGTCGTCGTGGACAAGAAAGCGACGGACGCGCTGAGCGCCACCGATCGCAAGGTGTTCGATGATGCATTCGCGGCAGGTTTTGCGCGTCTGGAGAAGACCAACATCCAGGACAATGCGTCGGCGCGCGAAGCGCTCAAGCAGCAGGGCATCACGTTCACCGAACCCAGCGATGCCGAGCGCAGGAACTGGGAGGCTGTCGGCACCGAGGCGTTCAAGGAACTCTCCGCACGGGGCGGGATCACTCCGGCCATGTTGAAGGCGTTAAACGAGACACTCGCCGAGATCCGCGGCAACGCGAAGTAATGGGTGTCATGCCGACCGTTTCGCGATGGCTCGATCGGATCGAAAACGGCCTGATCGCATTGCTGGTGCTCGCCATGGTCGTGCTTGCCGGCGCGCAGATCCTGCTGCGCAACCTGTTCGGCTCGGGCATCGATTGGGCGGATCCGCTGTTGCGCGCGCTCGTGCTCTGGACCGCGATGCTCGGCGCGCTCGCCGCGGCGCGTGACGACAAGCACGTCGGTCTCGATCTCGTTACGCACTTCGTTCATGGACGCGCGAAACGGGTGTTGCGCGCCGTCGCGCTGACGTTCGCCGGCGCGATCTCGGCTGCAATGGCGTGGTATGGCCTGAATCTCGTGATGCTCGATCACGCATCGGCATCGGTCGCATTTGCGCACGTGCCGAGCTGGTGTGTCGAGTCGATCCTGCCCGCGGGTTTTGCGTTGTTATCCGTGCGTCTCCTGATTCACGCATTTCTGCCCTCGAAAAGCGACGCTCCGGCGCTCGCGCCTGAATTCCCATGATGATCCTGGCCGGGCTCGCGTTGCTGTTGCTTGCCGTGCTCGGCGCACCGCTGTTCGCGCTGATCGCGGCGATTGCGCTGCTCGGTTTTCACTCGGCGGGGCAGGAGGGCGTCGCCGTCGCAATCGAGTTCTATCGACTTGCGGACATGCCTGCGCTGATCGCGATTCCGCTGTTCACGCTGGCAGGCTATCTGCTCGCCGAGAGTCGCGCGCCGCAGCGGCTCGTGCGCGTCAGCAATGCGTTGCTCGGCTGGCTTCCGGGTGGGCTTGCGATCGTTGCCGTGATCGCCTGCGCGATGTTCACGGCCTTTACCGGAGCGACCGGTGTAACGATCGTTGCGCTCGGCGCGGTGCTCTATCCCGCGCTCGTGCAGGCTCGTTACGGTGAGCGTTTTTCGCTCGGTCTGCTGACGGCGTCCGGCAGTCTTGGACTGATTCTGGTTCCTTCGATGCCGCTGATCTTGTACGGCGTCGTCGCGCAACAGTTCCACACGAATCCGCCAGTCAGCATCGACGCGCTGTTCAAGGCCGGCGTACTGCCCTGCGCGTTGATGGTCGTCCTGCTCGGCATCTACAGCATCTGGCATGCGCGACGCGTGGGCGTCGTGCGCGAGCGCACGAGCGCACGCGAATTACTCGCGGCGCTGCGGGATGCCGCGTGGGAGATACCGCTTCCGTTCGTCGTTCTCGGCGGCATCTATTCGGGCAAGCTCGCCGCGTCCGAAGCCGCAGCCGCGACGGCGCTCTATGTGCTGATCGTGACCGTGCTGATCCGGCGCGAGATTCCAATCGCGAAGCTGCCGAAAGTCGCGCGCGAGGCGATGCTGCTAGTCGGTGCGATCCTGGTGATCCTCGGATTCTCGCTCGCGCTCACCAACTGGCTCATCGACGCCGAAGTGCCGGAGAAACTGTTTTCCGCGATCCAGGGCGGCATCACGAGCAAGGGCGTATTCCTGCTCGTGTTGAACCTGTTCCTCCTCGTTTTCGGAATGCTGCTCGAGGGATTTCCTGCAATCATCATCCTGGTTCCGCTGGTATTGCCGGTCGCGATGCACTATCAGGTCGACCCGGTGCATCTCGGGATCGTGTTCCTCGCCAACTTGCAACTCGGTATTTTTCTGCCGCCGGTCGGCATGAATCTCTTCATTGCGAGCATGCGCTTCGGCAAGCCGGTGATGACGCTGGTACGCGCGAGCCTGCCGTTCTTTCTGATTCTGCTGGGAGCGGTGCTTGTGATCACGTATTGGCCCGAGCTTTCGCTGGCGCTGGTGCGGTGAACGCAGCGATCGGCATCTGCCGGGGCCACACCGCGATCGTAGAGCGCAGCGTCCTCCGGAGCTGCGAACTGCCGGCTTGACGCCAACCGTTTCCGACCGCATCTGTCCGCGTCACATGGACCACGCTGGATCGCTCTGGCGAGCCGCTTCTCATGCCTGTAGAATAGGTCATGCGCATTCTCTCCGAAGCTCTCACCTTCGACGACGTTTCGCTCGTTCCGGCGTTTTCGAACGTACTGCCGCGCGATGTCGACCTCGGCACCCGCCTGACCCGCACGATCCGCCTCAATCTGCCGATCGTCTCGGCGGCGATGGATACCGTCACCGAAGCACGCCTCGCCATCACGATGGCGCAGTCAGGCGGCATCGGCATCATCCACAAGAACATGACGATCGAGCGCCAGGCAGCCGAAGTGCGCCTGGTCAAGAAGTTCGAGGCGGGCGTGATCCGCGATCCGATCACGGTCGGGCCGCAGACGTCCATTCGCGAGGTCATGCAGATCACGCGCGGCCACAACATCTCGGGTGTGCCGATCGTCGACGGCGAACAGCTGGTCGGAATCGTAACCAACCGCGACCTGCGGTTCGAGAAGAAACCGGACGATCCGGTCAAGAACATCATGACGCGCAAGGAGCGCCTGGTCACCGTCCAGGAAGGCGCCTCCGAGGACGAAGTGCTGGCGCTCCTGCACAAGCACCGCATCGAGAAGGTGCTCGTGGTCGACGACGCGTTTCGGCTGCGTGGCCTGATCACGGTGAAGGATATTCAGAAAGCCCGAGACAATCCGAACGCGTGCAAGGACGATCGCGAGCGGCTTCGCGTCGGCGCGGCCGTCGGCGTTGGCGGCGACACGGAAGAACGCGTCGCAGCGTTGGTGGATGCCGGCATCGATGTGCTGGTGGTCGATACCGCGCACGGTCATTCGAGCGGCGTGATCGAACGCGTGCGCTGGGCGCGCAAGGCGTATCCGCATTTGGCGCTGATCGCCGGCAACATCGTCACCGGCGACGCGGCGAAGGCACTCGTCGATGCGGGCGCCGATGCGGTCAAGGTCGGCATAGGTCCGGGATCGATCTGCACGACGCGCGTCATTGCCGGCGTCGGCGTGCCGCAGATTTCCGCGGTCGGCATGGTGCGCGAGGCGTTGAAGGACAGCGACATCGGATTGATCGCCGATGGCGGCATCCGTTATTCGGGCGACATCGCCAAGGCGCTCGCCGCCGGCGCGGATTGCGTGATGATCGGCGGCATGTTCGCCGGCACCGAAGAAGCACCCGGCGAGGTCGAGCTTTACCAGGGCCGTTCGTACAAGAGCTATCGCGGAATGGGCTCGCTCGGCGCGATGCAGAAAGGCTCGAAAGACCGCTATTTCCAGGACGACGAGGGCGACGCGGACAAGCTCGTTCCCGAAGGCATCGAAGGTCGCGTTCCGTACCGTGGACCGCTGCGTAATATCGTGCATCAGCTTGCGGGCGGACTGCGCGCCGCGATGGGCTACGTGGGCTGCGCTTCGGTCGCGGACATGCGGGCGAAACCGCATTTCGTGCGCATCACGTCCGCGGGCGTGCGCGAGTCGCACGTGCACGACGTTGCGATCACGAAGGAGGCGCCGAATTACCGTCTGGATTGATCGCAGTTCGCCGACATCGATTCGAGACGACCCGCGCTTGCCGCAATCGCTGGATTCTGCGATAGTAGTAAATATCACTACTTTGAGGCGATGATGGAAGAACCCGTATCCGCCGCCGATGCCAATCGCAACTTTTCGCAGCTCCTGCGCGCCGTTCGCGAGGAGCGCGCGAGCTACGTCGTGACCTCGCACGGCAAACCCGTTGCCAGGATCGTGCCGTTCGAGGTCGACGCGACCGTCCGCGAACCCGCGCGAGCGGCGCTCGTTGCGCGCCTCACGTCCGCGCCCGTTTCCCGCGCCGGACGCTGGAAGCGCGAGGATCTCTACAAACGCGGGAAATGAAGATAGCGCTCGACACCAACGTTCTCGCTTATGCCGAAGGTGTCAACGACACCCGTCGCCGAGATGCTGCGCTCGAAATCGTTTCCGGCTTGCCGCAAGACTCGATATGCGTCCCGGTGCAATCGCTCGGCGAGCTCTTTCACGTGCTCGTGCGCAAGGCCGGTCGCGAAGCGTCCGCCGCTCGCGACGCGGTGCTCGGATGGCGCGACGCATTCGCGCTGATCGAGACATCACCCGCCGTGCTGCTCGCCGCGATGGATCTCGCGGCCGATCACGAGCTAGCCATCTGGGACGCGATCATTGTCGCCGCAGCGGCGCAAGCCGGATGCCGGCTGCTTCTGTCCGAAGACCTGCAGGACGGCTTCACCTGGAACGGCGTTACTGTCGCCAATCCCTTCGCAGCGCGGCGGCACGTGCTGCTCGAAGCCATGTTGGGCGACGCAAACACATGAAAGTCGAGGCACGATGAAATCAGACGTGAACATCCATGCCGACAAGATCCTGATCCTCGACTTCGGCGCGCAGTACACGCAATTGATCGCCCGCCGCGTGCGCGAGATCGGTGTCTATTGCGAGATCTGGGCCTGGGATCACGATCCCGCCGAAATCGCCAGGTTCGCGCCGCGCGGCATCATCCTTTCCGGCGGACCGGAGTCGACGACCGAAACCGCATCGCCACGCGCGCCACAGCAGGCGTTCGATCTCG
>DASYJJ010000172.1:0-2581 GCA_035996605.1 Rhodanobacteraceae bacterium | reverse complement strand
GCACCGCTCGCGGTGAAAGCAAGGGCAACCGCGAACACGCGGGGCCGGATGGACGACATGCGGGATTCCTGAAAAATCGGACGATCGGCGAGGCTAGGAGGGCCGCGCGGCCACTCACAGTGTCGAAGGTCACCCCGGTGCGATATTCACAGTTCAGCGGACGCGTCAGAGCGCTTCCGGCGCCGCCGACGGCATGCTGTGCGAGGCTGTGGCGAGAGGCAGGTAGAACGCTGGCGGATGTCCGGATTTCGTGAAGTTTTGGATTCCGGCCTTCGCCGGGTGGTGGCGGGCTTTCGCTCCGGCTGCGCGTGCCTCTTCCAGGACCGGCGCCTCGCCTCGCCCACGCCACAGGGAAACAATCTGCAATTCAGCGGCTGCGGGCGTGCGCCAGAGCGGCAGCATCGAGCCTCAGCACCGGATATTCACCAACGCGCTGCGTCGCAAACCACGGCGAGCGTTCATAGAAAAAAGCGAGGCGGGCGGACGGATTCTTGGCGAATGCAGGATCCGAGGCGACCTTTGCCTCGAACTCGGTCTTGAGCGCCGGGTTCTTTTCCATCAGCTCGCGAGCAAGGCGTTCTGCGACGCGCGCATCGGGCGATTCCTTCTGCTCGAAACAGGCATCGAGAAAACCCCAGCGCAGCAGCGAGTCGGGCGCACGCGGCTCGAGCAGCGTGGCGACGACGTTCGCTGCGGGCTGATCCATGGACACCAATACCGACCCGGCGGGAACCTCGACCGTGGCCGATTCGACGTTCGCGGAGACCTCGCGCAGCAAGTGCCGCCCCTCGAATGGTTCCTCGTTCCAGACGGGTTTCGAGAGCTGATAGCGCTCGGCCTGCAACGTCGTGTTTCGTTCGAGACGTTCGAAGCGGATGCCGTGCTGGGTGAGCTTGTCAGTGATCTCTGCCCATGCGGGCGGAATGAGATAAGCCGCCGGCAATCGCACCGATTCGGTCGTAACCAGCGCGCGATAGAACGGTATGTCGTATGTCTTCGGCGCGTGCGGATCGTAAGTGACCCATGCATCGCCGGAAACATCGCTCTGCTGCTGCGTGAATGCATAGCCTTTCAGCGCAAACGTTTCCGGTTTGTCCGTTGTCTTGAAACCGATAGGCAGCGCGGAATCGGTCCGCGCGCGCGCGATGGTGTCGGAATCCGCTTTCGTCACGGCAGCTCGCAGCGTTCCGGGATGCGCATTCAGATACGCGAGCGTCGCGATCACGAGATCGTATGTTGCGCGAACCCGTACTTCGTACGACTTCAGCATGTGCGTTTCGACCAGCATCGCCGCTCGATTGCGCAGCGCGACGTAGCCGGTCGAAAAACGCGAGCCCGATCCGAAGTTGCCAACGCCTTTGGTGATATCGCGATGATCGACGAGTTCGAGATACGGCGCCTGCATGTGGCCCATGCGGTCGAATGCGGGGACTATCGATTGCTTGAACGCGGTGTCCTGCCATGCTTTCACCGCGGGATGCAGCGGGCCCCATTCCTCTAGATACCAGGTCAGGTCGTACTGATAATCGGCGCCGTCGGTGGTGTGGATGTCCATGAAGAGATCGGGCAACCACGCGTTGAACATTGCGAGCCACGCACGCATCTCGGGTGCGTCTGCTTTGGTGTAGTCGCGATTGAGATTTAGGTTCTGCGCGTTCGCGCGAAACCCCATTTTTTCCGGGCCGTTCTGATTGATCCGGTTGTACGCATTCGAATTCTCGTGTCCATCGATGTTGAATATCGGCAGGTACACGAGGATCGCGTGATCGAGCAGCGTCGCGTGCCGGTTGCCGACGGTGAGATCGCGCAGCAGCATGAGGCCAGCATCCTTGCCTTCGATTTCGCCGGCGTGTATGCCGGCCTGCACGAGCACGATCTCCTTGCCCGATGCGCGCGCCGCTTCCGGAGTGAACTCGCCGTTCTTCGCGGCGACGACGAGCATCAGATCGCGTCCTTCGGGCGACACGCCGAATCGAGTCAGGCGCAGCGTGCCAGGCGCCGCGGCCGCCAATCGTTCCAGATAGGCGTGCGTCTGCGCGTACGAGGGGGTGGTGCGGAATTTCGAGTGCTCGGCGGGGGTGATCCAGTCGGAATTCATGGCGGATTTCGCTTGTGCAGCACCGGCGCAGCCCGCAAAGAGGACGAGACTCGACAGTAGCGTAGAGAGGAATTTCATCGGTGCGGAACGTGTTGGATGGCGCGGGATACTACGGCAATCGCGTGCAGGCGATGGGCGGCACAGCACTGTTCCATTTCTGGAACAGCCGGCCGATCGCAGTGCCGCATGCAAGCGCTGCGGTGTTGTGCGAGCCTTGCGGCGACGTGGCCCGACGCGATCTTCATTTTAGGTCCGGCCCTTGCATCCATCCGCTTTTCCGGCAACGAGGCAACGAAAATGACAGCACTCAAAGCGATCGCGTTCGCGGCATTGGCCGTTGTCTCCGCGGCGGCCTTCGCGGCGGCTCCGGTCCTCAAGGTCACCAAGCAGGTGAGCATCGACGCGTCCGCCGATCAGGTCTGGCAGAAGATCAAGAATTTCGACGGACTCGCGACCTGGCATCCGGCGCTCGAAAAAGATGAG
>DASYJJ010000171.1:0-3515 GCA_035996605.1 Rhodanobacteraceae bacterium | reverse complement strand
CACGAAAGGAAACGGTTCGCGCTGAACGCGAGTCGCAGGATCGGCGAGTCGGGCGGGATCGATGAGCGGCGCTGAGTCCATGTTCGGCATTGTATTCCGTGACGGAGATGCCGCATCGCCCGGCCGAATCGGGGTGCCGGGACCGGCAAAATCCTGTAGAATTTCCACTCGCCTCGATTTCTTTCACGCCCGGCCTACGGACTGGTCCCGCCAGCCCGCGGGTTCTGTCGCACCTGATGTTCCGTCGAGGTCAGGCGCGGGCACCAACGATCCAGGACAGGCGAACGCATGACGTCACCAGCCTTTCTCGCCCTTGCCGACGGCACGCTCTTTCGGGGCGTCGCCATTGGTGCTGAAGGCAGAACGGTCGGCGAAGTCGTGTTCAACACCGCCATGAGCGGCTATCAGGAGATCCTGACCGATCCCTCATACAGCCGCCAGATCGTCACGTTGACCTATCCGCACATCGGCAATACCGGCTGCAATGCCGCCGACGCCGAGTCGACCCAGGTGCATGCAGCCGGTCTCGTCATCCGCGATTTGCCTTTCGCGGCGAGCAGTTGGCGCTCGGAAGAATCGCTCGACACGTATCTTCGCCGCAACGACATCATCGGCATCGCCGAAATCGACACGCGACGCCTGACGCGCATCCTGCGCGACGGCGGCGCACAGAACGGGTGCATCGTCGCCGGCGCGGACATTTCCGCCGACGACGCGATCGTCGCGGCGCGCGCGTTTCCCGGTCTCAAAGGCATGGATCTCGCCAAGGTCGTTTCGGCGAAAGAACGCTATTCGTGGCGCGAAGGCAGCTACGATCTCGACACGACTGCGTTCGCGAAACCCTCGCTGCATTTTCGCGTCGTCGCCTACGACTACGGCATCAAGCGCAACATTCTGCGCATGCTCGTCGATCGCGGCTGCGACGTCACGGTCGTGCCCGCCGAGACACCGGCGAGCGAAGTCTTCGCATTGCGTCCGCACGGCGTGTTCCTTTCCAACGGCCCCGGCGATCCCGAGCCGTGCGACTACGCCATCGCAGCGACACGTGAATTCATGCGCGCGCGACTGCCGCTGTTCGGCATCTGCCTCGGGCATCAGTTGCTCGGCCTCGCCGTTGGCGCGCGCACGGTCAAGATGAAATTCGGCCATCACGGCGCCAATCATCCGGTCATCGATCTCGACAGCGGCCGCGTGATGATCTCGAGTCAGAACCACGGTTTCGCCGTCGATGAAACGACGCTGCCGGTAAACGTCAAGGCGACGCACCGTTCGTTGTTCGACGGTTCCCTGCAGGGCATCCGCGTCACCGACGCGCCTGCATTCAGTTTTCAGGGGCATCCAGAGGCGAGTCCCGGCCCGCACGACGTGGCCGGCCTTTTCGACCAGTTCATCCAGCTCATGGAGGCGCGCGCGGCTGCCGCGGCGTAACGCATGATGACTTCGAATCTCAAGATCCGCACGTTGTTGAGCGCGTCGCTCGCGATTTGTCTTTGCGCGGCCGTCACGTCATCGCTTCATGCAGCACAACCGAAGACAACTTCCGCTGCGAAGAAAAAAGCAGCGCCCGAATCGGCGAAGCCAGTCGGCGAGGTCGTGTCGTACGAAGCGCTCGAGCAGAACGTCGGCAAGGACATCGTCATCGAGACCACGCTGAAGACCACTCGCCGCGGCACTTTGATGAAATACACGCAGCCCGCGCTGACGCTGAAGGTCACACCGGACGCCGGCGGTTTCGAATTGACCGTGCCGCGCGAAACGATCAAGACGATCACCGTGCTGCCGCCGCCGGCGGTGCTCGACAAGGACGCAGGAACGAGCGGTGCCAAAAAGAACTGACCTCCGCTCGATCCTCATCATCGGCGCCGGCCCGATCGTCATCGGCCAGGCCTGCGAGTTCGATTATTCGGGCGCGCAGGCGTGCAAGGCGCTGAAGCAGGAAGGCTATCGCGTCGTCCTGGTCAACTCGAACCCGGCGACGATCATGACTGACCCGGACACGGCCGACGCGGTCTACATCGAGCCGATCAACTGGCAGACCGTCGAGAAAATCATCGCGAAGGAACGCCCGGACGCGCTGCTGCCGACGATGGGCGGCCAGACCGCACTCAATTGCGCGCTCGAACTGGCCGACCACGGCGTGCTGGAAAAATACGGCGTCGAGTTGATCGGCGCGTCGCGCGACGCGATCCGGATGGCCGAGGACCGCGAGCTGTTTCGCCACGCGATGATGGACATCGGGCTCGATTGCCCGAAAGCCGAAGTCGCCCGTTCGTTCGAACAGGCGCTCGAGATCCAGGCAAAGGTCGGCTACCCGACGATCATCCGGCCGAGCTTCACGCTCGGCGGTTCGGGCGGCGGCATCGCCTACAACGTCGAGGAATTCGAGGAGATCGTCGGGCGCGGCCTCGAACTCTCGCCGGTGCACGAAGTGCTGATCGAAGAATCCGTACTCGGCTGGAAAGAATTCGAAATGGAGGTCGTCCGCGACAAGGCGGACAACTGCATCATCGTCTGCTCGATCGAGAATTTCGATCCGATGGGCGTGCACACCGGCGATTCGATCACGGTCGCTCCCGCACAGACGCTCACCGACAAGGAATACCAGCGCCTGCGCGATGCGTCGATTGCGGTGCTGCGCAAGATCGGCGTCGACACCGGCGGATCGAACGTGCAGTTCGGCGTCAATTCGGAGAACGGCCGCGTCGTCGTCATCGAAATGAATCCGCGGGTGTCGCGCTCGTCTGCGCTGGCATCGAAAGCGACCGGTTTCCCAATCGCGAAAGTCGCGGCAAAGCTTGCCGTCGGTTACACGCTCGACGAGCTGCGCAATGAGATTACCGGTGGCAGGACGCCGGCGGCGTTCGAGCCGACGATCGATTACGTCGTCACCAAGATTCCGCGATTCGCGTTCGAGAAATTTCCGTCCACCGATTCGCGACTGACGACGCAGATGAAATCCGTCGGCGAAGTCATGGCGATCGGCCGCACGTTCCAGGAGTCGCTGCAGAAGGCGTTGCGCGGCCTCGAAACGGGCAAGAATGGCCTGAATCCGTTGCGTCTTGATACGGCGACGCCGGACGGACTTGCTGCACTCAAACGCGAGCTGCGCGAGCCGGGACCCGATCGCGTGTTCTACGTCGCCGATGCGTTCCGCGCCGGTCTTTCGCGCGAGGACGTGTTCGCGCTGACGCATATCGATCCTTGGTTCCTCGTGCAGATCCAGAATCTCGTCGTCGTCGAAGGCGAGGTCAAAGCGGGCGGTCTCGCGGCGCTCGACGCCGCGCGCATGCTGACGCTGAAACGCAAAGGGTTCTCCGACGCGCGTCTTGCCGAGCTGGTCGGCACCGACGAGAACGCGATCCGCCATCTGCGTCGCGCGTTCGGCGTACGGCCGGTCTACAAACGCGTCGATTCCTGTGCCGCGGAATTTGCGACGACGACCGCGTATCTCTACTCGACCTACGAAGAGGAATGCGAGTCCGAGCCGACCACGCGCGATAAGATCATCGTGCTCG
>DASYJJ010000170.1:0-3906 GCA_035996605.1 Rhodanobacteraceae bacterium | reverse complement strand
TCCACGGCGGATCAAAAAAGGCCTGTGCAGACGGCATGGCGAACGCGAACAACAGCGTCAGTGCGTGCCCAACACGATGCTTAAACATCTACCGCTTCCTCTGGCCCTAACCAGCCGCTGACGCCGTGCCGTCGAGTTCCGCGGCAAAAGGACGCTTTCAGGAAGGTGATACGGAATTCGAGTGACGGCCCCGCCACTCACGCGCGAGCAATGTGGCGACTACTACTTCTGGAAGAATATCGATGACTTTTTTTTCGATAGCAAAAAAACACTGCGGTAATGCTCTGTATCGATACAACATGATGGAATCGATGGTACACGCTTCGACTCGACACGCGCGCGATCCAACGATTTCGAGCTATTTCTGCGACGTAGTGCCACTAAAAATCGCTCATCAGACTGCTACGTTGCAGCGTGCGCGCAATTTGCTCGTGAACCGGTAGTTGCCACTTCCGATTTCCGACAATGACCTCGTCGCGAAACGGCCACCGTTGGTCGCAAATCTCATCGTGATGTCGCATCTCGCAGGTCCGCCACGGCGACAATCGCGCACGCGCCGCCAGCGTTTCGGATTTTTCACCGCATGCGACGCTCATCTGTCGCATTGCGCCACGCCAACCCACATCGAGGCATCTCATGTTCTCAATCAGAAAGAACGCTTGGTTTGCCGCGACGCTGATAGCGCTCGCTGTCGTCGGACTTACGCAGCCCGCGCGCGCCGACATCTACGACGACGCCGTCGCGCATCCCGGCCGATCTACGAATGACATCAAGCGCGACCCGGTCGACAAGCCCGCGGAAATGCTGCGCCTCTCCGGCATCAAGCCCGGCATGCACGTTGCGGATTTTCTTGCGGCCGGCGGTTACTACAGCGAGCTGCTGAGCTACATCGTCGGACCGCAAGGTCACGTGCTGCTGCTCAACAACGATCCCTACGACAAGTTCGCGAACAATTCGTGGAAAGAGCGCATCGAGAAACAGCATCTGACCAACGTCGAGCATCGCACGATCGACATGGCCAACATGGGGCTCGGCAAGGACACGCTCGACGCGGTCATCATGATGAAGGTCTATCACGATCTGTACTGGGTCGCGCCCGAGGAAGGCTGGCCGAAGATCGATGTGAGCTCGGCGCTCGATCAGATCGTCGCGGCGCTGAAGCCCGGCGGCGTCGTGCTGGTCGTGGATCATTCGGCAAAACCCGACACCGGAAGCTCCGCAGCGCAGGAGCTGCACCGCATCGACGAGGTCTATGCACGCAAGGATTTCGAAGCGCACGGTCTTGAGTTCGTCACGCAGAGCGATGCGCTACGGCATCCGGAAGACAAGCGCAACGAGATCACCTACAAGGGACCGAAAGTCGGCAAGACCGATCGCTTCGTCTACGTATTCCGCAAACCTGCGAAATAAACGGCCCGCAGCGGCCGCTCGTTGAGGGCGGCCGGCTGGCGCAGCGCCGACAGCTCTGACACGTCGAATCTCGCAATGGGCACGCCGCAAGGCGCCCGAACGCTCGTTCAGCACGCAGAAACCTGCGGTTGTCCGCAAATTCAGCCCGCATTTGCTGCAATGATCGCTCCAGAATCGTCGAGGAGACAGATCATGAAGCTGCGAAACTCTTTCGTTGCCTTCGCGCTTGGTGCCGCGATCATCGGCATTCCTGCGATCGGGGCCGGCAACGCTTCGGCGGCGGACCGCGACTATGTCGAACGTTGCGGGAATTGCGGCACGATCGTCGGCGTCGAGCAGGTCAAGCACAAGGACAAGCATCTGGGCGCCGGTACGGCGATCGGTGCGGTCGCTGGCGGCGTGCTCGGCAGCACGATCGGCAAGGGCGATGGCCGCACGGCGGCGACAGTCGGCGGCGCAGTCGCCGGCGGCGCGGTCGGCCATGAGGTCGAAAAGAACAACCGCGGCGCCGACTACGCGTGGCGCTTCAGTGTCGAGATGGACAACGGCCGGCAGGTCACCGTGACGCAGGGTGACAATCCGGACCTCCGCAGCGGCGATCGCGTGCGCGTGGCCAACGGCCGCATCGAACGCTTTTGATTGCTATTGATCGCTCGAAGGATGTGAAGTGCCGCCACGGACGGCGGCGCGTGTTGAATAGAGCCCTTGATCGGCACAGCGGATCGTCGCTTCGATCGTCTCGTTGCCTTTGCGCACTGCCCAGCCACTCGTGAACTCCGAGGGTGCCCGAGCGGGCGCTTGGACACGCAACTGATCGGCAAGCTCGGCCGTCGACGATTCGTCCGCGTGATCCAGCATGAGCAGGAATTCATCGCCGCCCATGCGCACCACGACGGAATCCTTGGGCGCGTGCGCGCGCAGGAATTCCGCCATGCCGATCAGCACCTGATCGCCGCGCTCGTGGCCGTAAGTGTCATTGATCTGCTTGAAACGATCGAGATCGATGAGGATGCAGGCCCATGACGATTCGCCAAGGCGTGCCGCGTGCTCGTCGAGAAAACGCCGATTGCGGCAGCCGGTGAGCGGATCGATCGTGCTTTGTTCGCGCAGCCGATGCTCGTAGTTGCGCCGATCGGTGATGTCCTGCGCGTGGCCCAGCACATAGGGCTCGTCAGCATCGTTGTCGAGCACATTGTGGTATTGCCAGACGCGTTCGGTTCCATCGCGCGCCATGACCACCAGCATCCCTGAATCGATGCCCTTGGCGATGATCCGACGCAAGTAAGCGGCGCAATCGCCGCGCCGTTCCGGCGGCATCATGTCGGCAAGATTGCGACCCATCAGATCGCCGATCGAAAAATCCAGCGCTCGCGCGGCGGCCGGATTCACCGACAGCAGCACGCCGTCCAGGTCATGCGTGCAGATGAGTCCCAGGCTGTACTGGAACAGCTTGCGGAAGCGTCCTTCACTGACCTCGAGCGCGCGGATCGCTCGCTTGCGCAGGGTGATGTCGCGCGCGAGCACGATGCGCGCCTGCCGGCCGCGAAAATCGATCGACTGCGCGTTGATCTCGACATCGAACACACTGCCGTTGCGGCGGCGATGGCGCCAGTCCTCGACGACGAGCCGGACTTCCTTGTTCGCTTCGACCGAGGCGATCAGCCTCTTCGCCTCTTCGGGCGGCTGGATGTCGAGCAGCGTCATTTTGAGAAATTCATCGCGCGAGTAGCCGTACTCGTGCACCGTGGCTTCATTCACTGCGAGGAAGCGCAGCGTGAAGGCGTCGTAGACCCACACCGGAAAAGGGTTGTTTTCGAACAGCGTGCGGTGTTCCTCGACGCTCTGGCGCAAGCTGCCTTCCAGACGCTGCCGCTCGATGGCGTAGTGCAGCGCGCGCGCGAGCATGTCGGTGTCGAAGCTGCCTTTGACGAGCATGTCCTGCGCACCGCTCGCCATCGCCTCGAGGCCGAGCTGTTCCTCGTCGCGACCGGTGAGCACGACGACGACCGCTTCGGGAAACCGCGCGCGCATCGTGCGAACGGCGGCTACGCCATCGGAATCGGAAAGCCCCAGGTCCAGGAGAACAGCGTCGTAGGCGCACTGGCGCAACGCCTCGAGAGCACCGGCGAGCGTCTCGGCATGATCGACATGGCTGCAGCCGACCGCCGGCGCCGCGAGCTGTTTGCGCAACAGCATCGCGTCGAAGCGCTGGTCCTCGACCATGAGCAGCCACAGACCGCCGCGCGAAGCCGCCTGGCCATCCGGCATATCGAAGCTCTGCATCGGCCAACCGCCTGTGCGGGCACCGCGGGCAGATTCGCACAAATCAGGATCGTCCGCTGTGAAATGCCGCATTCGAGTTCGGCAGGAGTTTATCCGACGGCCGTTTCCGTCTGGCCGGCCGAAGGGCGATCACGCCAGGCTTTGCGGCGATCCTCCAGCCGAGGTCGCCGCCGGCACGCGCGTTCGTCCCGCATTAATGGAACTCGCGTAACG
>DASYJJ010000169.1:0-6758 GCA_035996605.1 Rhodanobacteraceae bacterium | reverse complement strand
CGTCTCGTACGTTTCGCGAAGGAAACCGGCACGAGCGTTTTTCTCGTCGGCCACGTCACGAAGGACGGCGGCATCGCCGGTCCGCGCGTGCTCGAGCACATGGTCGACGCGGTGCTGTATTTCGAAGGCGAATCGGGCAGCCGCTTCCGCGTGCTGCGCGCGTTCAAGAACCGCTTCGGCGCGGTCAACGAGCTCGGCGTGTTCGCGATGAGCGACAAGGGCCTTCGCGAAGTTCCGAATCCTTCGGCAATATTCCTCTCGGTACACGCGCAGCCGACCGCCGGCAGCGCCGTGATGGTGACGCGCGAAGGCACGCGGCCGCTGCTGGTTGAGGTGCAGGCGCTGGTCGATCAGTCGTCGCTCGGCAATCCGCGGCGTGTGGCGTTAGGTCTCGAACAGAACCGTCTCGCAATGCTCCTTGCTGTCCTGCATCGGCACGGCGGCGCGGCGGTCTACGATCAGGATGTGTTCGTCAATGTCGTCGGCGGCATCCGCGTGCAGGAAACTGCAGCCGATCTCCCGGTGTTGCTCGCAGTCCTGTCGAGTTTTCGCGATCGGCCGCTGCCGGACAAACTCGTCGCGTTCGGAGAGGTCGGGCTTTCGGGCGAAATCCGTCCGGTACCCAACGGCGAAGAACGTCTTCGCGAAGCCGCGACGCACGGATTCCTGCGCGCGATCGTGCCGAAGGCGAATGCGCCCAAGCGCGCGAAGATCCGCGATCTTACGATCGTCGGCGTGGAGCGGCTTGCGGACGCTTTGCAAGCGGTCGTTTCGTAGTTTTCCTGCCGCTCGCTCGTTTCGGCTTTCGCTCCACGAAATCTTTCAGTGCGAGCGCATGTGTGTGCTCGGGATCTTTCGCGGCGTAGACGAAAGTCACCGGATTTTCCGCGATCAATGCGCGAAGTTCGGCGATGGCATCGGCGCGAAGTTCGAGTTCGGCGAAATAGCGTGTGCGGAATTCGGTCCAGCGCGAAGGATCATGGCCGAACCATCTGCGCAGTCCCGTACTCGGCGCGACCTCTTTGAGCCAGCGATCGACATGCGCCGCCACCTTGGAGACGCCGCGCGGCCAGAGGCGGTCGACGAGCACGCGAAAACCATCGCCCGAAGCGGGCTTTTCGTAAACGCGTTTGAGCTTGATCACGGCGGAGCGAGCCTCATGCTGTTCCGTTGAGAAGCACTTCGAGGACGAACTTCGATCCGAAGAATGCGAGCAGCAGAATCGCCATGCCGGCCAGCGTCAGTCGCACCGCGCGCCGGCCACGCCAGCCCCAGCGCCAGCGTCCGAACAAAAGAATGCCGAACACGATCCATGCGGCGATCGAAAGCACGGTCTTCTGCACGAGATGCTGCGCGAACAGGTTGTCGACGAACAAAACGCCGGACAGCAGCGTCAATGTGAGCAGCACGAAACCCGCGCCGATCAGGCGAAACATCAACGTCTCGGTCGATGTCAGCGGTGGCAGCGCGCGGATCAGGCCGGAATCGAGACGGTGATTGCGCAGCGCACGTTCCTGCAGCGCGAGCAGGATCGCGAGGAGTGCAGCAACGCTCAGCATTCCGTAACCGAGCAGCGCAAACGCGACGTGCAGCTTGATCTGCCACTCGATCGGAAGCGGCGCCGTCGGAGGCGCGAACCAGGTGCCGATCGCGAGCAGCAGCGCGGCCAACGGAAACGCGACAACACCGAGGCCCGCGACTGGTCGAAACACGTTGACGATAAGCGCGAGCATCGCGACGACGAGTCCGACCAGCGACAGCGCCGCGAAGAAGTGCAGGTTGATCCCGCCCTGGTGCAAGCCGAGCGCGATCATGAAGTGCAGCGCAACCGCGATCGCGGCGATGCCGAGCGCGATCGGACGCGGTGGCGCCGGCCGATCGATCAGCGGCAACACGAGACACGTGGCCGCGACGATATAGGCGACGACGGCAAGCAGGATGGACCAGCCGGGCATGCGGCTAGTGTCGCATGGCGCACCCATCGGGTGAATCCGCGGACGATCTCCGGCGGTCGGCTGATATACTTTGCGCCCGTTTTTCTGCCTGCCAAGTCCCGATGTTCGAGTCCTTAAGCGAGCGCCTTTCCTCGACCGTGCAGCGTCTGCGCGGACGCGGTCGCCTGACCGAGGCGAATATCCGCGAGTCGCTGCGCGAAGTGCGCATCGCACTGCTCGAAGCCGACGTCGCGCTGCCGGTCGTGCAGGCGCTGATCCAGCGCGTGCAGGTCAAGGCGCTTGGCCAGGAAGTGCTGAAGAGCCTGACGCCGGGTCAAGCGCTGGTCAAGGTCGTGCGCGACGAGCTGACCGCGGTGATGGGCACGCAGAACAGCGATCTCAATCTCGCCGCGGCGCCGCCGGCGGTCGTGCTGATGGCAGGTCTGCAGGGCGCAGGCAAGACGACGACGGTGGCAAAACTTGCACGGTTCCTGAAGGAACGGCGAAAGAAGAAAGTCATGGTGGTCAGCGCCGACGTGTATCGTCCGGCCGCGATCGAGCAGTTGCGCATGCTCGCCGAACAGGTCGATGTGCTGTTTCATCCGTCGAGCGGCGATCAGGATCCGGTCGCGATCGCGAAAGACGCGCTCGATGCGGCGAAAAAGAATTTCGCGGACGTGCTGATCGTCGACACAGCCGGGCGTCTGCACATCGACACCGAGATGATGACCGAGATCAAGGCGCTGCATGCCGCGCTGAATCCGATCGAGACATTGTTCGTCGTCGATTCGATGACCGGCCAGGACGCGGCGAACACCGCGAAGGCGTTTTCCGACGCGCTCGCATTGACTGGCGTGATTCTCACCAAAACAGACGGCGATGCGCGCGGCGGCGCGGCACTTTCGGTGCGCTATATCACTGGCCGGCCGATCAAGTTCATCGGCGTCAGCGAAAAACCCGACGGTCTCGAGCCGTTCCATCCCGATCGCATCGCGCAGCGCATCCTCGGCATGGGCGATGTGCTGTCGCTGGTCGAGCAGGTCGAACAACAGGTCGATCAGGAGAAAGCGAAGAAGCTCGCCGAGAAGGTCATCAAGGGCAAGCGCTTCGACCTCAACGACATGAAGGACCAGCTCGAGCAGATGGTCAGCATGGGCGGCGTGGCTTCGCTGATGGAAAAACTGCCGGGCGGCATGGCGATTCCGGACAATATGAAATCGCAAGCGGGCGATGACGCGGTCAAGCGCATGATCGGAATCATCAACTCGATGACAAAGAAGGAACGCCGCCATCCGGATCTTCTGAACGGCTCGCGCAGGGCGCGTGTCGCGCGCGGATCGGGCACGCAGCCCGCCGACGTGAACCGTCTGCTGAAGCAATATCAACAGACCGAAAAAATGATGTCCAAGCTCGGCAGCGGCGGGCTCAAGGGCGTGATGCGCCAGATGAAGGGCGCGATGCGCACGATGGGCGGGGGATTTCCGCCGCGCTGATGGCCGCATGCATCAGCAAGATGCGATCCCATCAGTTCTGAAATCCGATGATCGCGACGGATGGCACATTCACGATTGCGCCGGCAGGGCCGCGCGACATTCCGGACATTGCGCGGCTCTTTCGGGCCTACGAAACGCACATCGGCGTCGATCTTTCGTATCAGGACTTCGCAACCGAAGTTTCGACACTGCCGGGCAAATACGCGCCGCCGCGCGGACAACTGCTCATCGCCCACGACAGGAACCGCAGCGCGATCGGGTGCGTCGCGTTGCGCCCGATGGACGAGCGCGGATGCTGCGAGATGAAGCGCCTTTTCGTCGCGCCGGAAGGGCGAGGTTTTGGCCTCGGCCGGGCGCTCGCCGAAGCGATCATCGGCGAGGGCACGAGGCTCGGGTATACCGAGATTCGACTCGACACGCTTCCCTCGATGCTGGACGCGATAGGTCTATATCGAAAGCTCGGTTTTTCATCCATCGAGCCGTACTATCCTGCGCGCGAGGGAACGATCTTCATGGCGCGCAGGCTCGATGTCGCCTAAGTGCGGGTAGCGGGTCTGTTTGAATTTCCAGGTGGCATACTTCTTCCGCGATTCGGGTGGCGAAACAAGAACGACAAGGGCCGCGTTACTTGACCGGCGAGGATGGCGTTCGCTATCCGATCTCAAATTCATTCGAAGTGACGATGGCGGTTTACGGCACTCCTGTTCCAACAAGAAAGAGGCTCAGTATTCGCATCGGCAACAGTGTCGAGACGAACATCCTGCCCGATGCGGAGAAGGTTCTGGTTGGCGGGTAGGTCTGAAGCGCGGCCGCTCAAAAAAACCACGAACGCCTATTCGGCCTTCGCGTCCGCTCCGTGCTCGGAAAGCTGAGCGCCGAACCAGCGATGGATTGCTGTGACGGTGTGCAAGTCTTGGGCTTCGAACGTCATCGCCGCGCCGTTCGGCAGTTCCGAATAGGTGACGCGGACATGGCTGGCATCCGCCTTGATGTCCGCAAGTCCAGGCATCGTCGAACCGTGCAAGTGGCCCGGATCGCCGTAGTCGCCTTTCTGGAATGCTTCCGCTTCGTGCTTCAGGTGCTGGCGAATCAGTCCAATTTGATCGTTGTCTGTTCCATCGCGCGCGACGACCTTTTGCACGCCGCCGTGATCCGTCATCGCGAAAATATGCAGCGTCTTCGACATGTCAAACGGCATGATCGTGTGCGAAATGTCATGGACGTGCTGCTGCGGGGTTTCAACCAGCGTCAGAGCCGGAATGAGGGCGAAAATTAGTGCCAGATGGCGCATTTGCCATTTCCAGAGTCCAAGTTCACGGTGACGCACTACCGTCGCTAAGAGGCGCGGGGCCCTATAAGAAGAAACAAAGCAAGAATATTCCGTCGGCGCCCAGAACGGTAAGTGGAGGATGGCGAGCAACAGTTCAATCGATAACCGGCGATTCAGCGGTCTTCAACGTCTGTGGCTCCTCCGCGGGGCTCTATATATCGTGGTCGGTCTGTTCACCCTCGTTGGCGTTTTCGCGTTCCCGAATTGGCAGACCTACCTGCTCGTCGGCCTCGGTGGTTTGTGGATCGGAGCGTCGTGGTTATGGTGGGCGTATTCATCGATGGAAGAAGATAGAGAACGCCGCCGGAGCGGCGCGTCGCCAGAAGCCGCAGAACAAGGCCTAGATGTGGCCGGTTGGGGAAAGCGCTCCGACCAATGAGTCGAGGCGCCTACGCACAATCAAACTGACACACCACCTAAGTCCCCGCAGCCCTTTATTTTTCCACCCATTCCGCTACAATGCCCGGCTCCCTCGGCGGCGCCCGGCGGCATCGGCGCAGCCCGCAATAAATTCCAGGAATTTCAGAGAGATACAATGGTCAAGATTCGCCTGTCTCGCGGCGGTGCTAAGAAGCGGCCGTTCTACCACATCATCGTGACCGACGAGCGCAATGCGCGCGACGGTCGCAACATCGAGCGCCTGGGTTATTTCAACCCGATCGCCGCCGGAAAGGACGTGCGTCTGGAGTTCGACACGGCCAAGGCCAAGGCCTGGGTCGAGAAGGGCGCGCAGATGACCGAAAAAGTGAAGTCGCTCTACAAGGAAGCGGCGGCGACCAAAGCCGCCTGACCTTAAGTGGGCGGGTCGGCCGACGAATCTCCGCGGCGCGAGCGCGCAGCGGGCGAAAAGTTGGTCCTCGTTGGCAAGATTGTCGGATTGTCGGGTGTGCGTGGCGAGGTAAAGCTCGAGTCTTACACCGAACCGAGAATGCAGATCTTCAGCTACCAGCCCTGGCTGCTGAGATCTGCTTCCGGCGAAAGCGAAATCAGCGGTTGCAGCGGCAGGGCTCAAGGCAAGGGCATCGTCGCGACGTTGCGGGAAGTCGATGATCGCGAAAGCGCGGCTCGGCTGATCGGCAGCGAGATCTGGGTCCGGCGCTCGGCGCTGCCTCGATCCAAACGCGGTGAGTATTACTGGGCCGATCTCGAAGGGCTCGTGGTCGTCACCGTCGAAGGCGCGATGCTCGGTGAGGTATCGCACCTCATTGCGACCGGCGCGAACGATGTGCTGGTGGTGAAAGACGGCAAACGCGAGCGGTTGATTCCCTTCGTGCTCGACGATTACGTGAAAGAAGTGGATCTCGATACGGGCCGCATCACGGTCGATTGGGATCCCGAGTTCTAGGCTACCGACGTTTCAGGCAAAGACTGAAAGAAGCCGCGCGATGCGCATCGACGTCATCACGCTGTTTCCGGACTTCATAAAGACCGCCTCGGAAATCGGCGTGGTCGGACGCGCAAAGGCGCGGAGCTTGATCGAGATCGCGACCTGGAACCCGCGCGATTTCGCCACGGACAACTACCGTTCGGCCGATGAGAGGCCCTACGGCGGCGGTCCGGGGATGGTGATGATGGTCGATCCGCTGCGGCGCGCGCTCGATGCGGTGCGAGCGACGGGCGGACCGGAAAAAGCGATTTACCTCAGCCCGCAGGGAGCGCGACTCACGCAGGCGAAGGTGGAAGAGCTGGCGCGGCGGGAACGATTGTTCTTGCTGTGCGGCAGGTACGAAGGCATTGACGAGCGCTTTCTGGACCACGCGGTCGACGAGGAAATCTCGATCGGCGACTACGTGATCTCCGGCGGCGAACTGGCGGCGGCGATCTTGATCGACGCGGTCGGGCGCCTGCAGGAAGGCGCGCTGAACGACGCGAAGTCGGCCGAGCAGGACTCGTTTTCGGACGGGCTGCTCGATTGTCCGCACTACACGCGTCCGGAGCGCGACGCCTGGGGCGATGTGCCGGCGGTGCTGATGTCGGGTGATCACGCGGCAATCCGCCGTT
>DASYJJ010000168.1:0-6641 GCA_035996605.1 Rhodanobacteraceae bacterium | reverse complement strand
GAGGTGTGCCA
This sequence comes from Rhodanobacteraceae bacterium, assembly GCA_035996605.1. Lineage (GTDB taxonomy): Bacteria > Pseudomonadota > Gammaproteobacteria > Xanthomonadales > Rhodanobacteraceae > Dokdonella_A. The sequence continues at coordinate 6,630 of DASYJJ010000168.1, read as the reverse complement.
GTAATTTTCAGGGTTTGATTTGCACAGCGCCGCCGTCCTTCGGGACGGCGGCTTTTTTTTGTTTGGTTTTTTCTTTTGTCGGTTTCTTGTGTTGGTTTCTGGGCGAGGCGCTCGCGATTTCGTTATTCCTGCGAAGGCCGTCCTTTTCGTGTTGGTGATGGCCTCTCTGCTTCGTGGTCCCGGCGAAAGCCTCTCTACTTCGTCGTCCCGGCGAAGGCCTCTCTGCTTCGTCGTCCTGGCGAAAGCCGGGATCCATTTGCTTCTTCTTTAGCTGGGCTTCGCGAAGACCGCGACAACATCAAAGACGAGAGCGGAAACCCCCCTCCCCACCCCATATATCGCTTCATCGCGAATAAGCGATATAATAGCCATCCCCGCCCGCCAAGGGGCGCTGCGACCACGTAACCTGCGGACTCACCGCAGGGCCCGCACCCCGCGTGCAGGCGATGCAAACCGTGGCCAGGCTTGGCCGGCATCCTTTTCAACGGCGCCCGTTCGATTGGAGAAGTCATCCATGAACGCTGTCGTCAAGAATTCGCCCAACCAGGACTTCAAGGTCCGCGATCTCGCTCTCGCCGATCTCGGCCGCAAGCGCATCCGCATGGCCGAAGAGGAAATGCCCGGCCTGATGTCGATCCGCGCGAAGTACGCGCCGCAGAAACCGCTCAAAGGCGTGCGCGTAACGGGTTCCTTGCACATGACCAAGGAAACCGCCGTACTGATCGAAACGCTCGGAGCACTCGGCGCATCGGTGCGCTGGGCCTCGTGCAACATCTTCTCGACCCAGGACGACGCCGCCGCCGCGATCGCGGTAACCGGCGTGCCGGTGTTCGCGTGGAAGGGCGAAACGCTCGAGGAATACTGGGACTGCACGCTCGATGCAGTCACGCATCCGGGCAACAAGGGTCCCGAGCTCGTCGTCGATGACGGCGGCGACGTCACGCTCCTGATCCACAAGGGCGCGCAGATGGAAGACGGCGACAACTGGGTCAACACCGCCTCGTCGAATCACGAAGAGCAGGTCATCAAGAATCTTCTGAAGCGCACGCAGAAGGAGCGTCCCGGTTTCTGGAAGCAGGTCGCGAAAGACTGGCGCGGCGTTTCCGAGGAAACCACGACCGGCGTGCACCGCCTCTACCAGATGAAGGAAGAAGGCAAGCTGCTGGTGCCGGCGATCAACGTCAACGATTCGGTGACGAAGTCGAAGTTCGACAATCTCTACGGCTGCCGCGAATCGCTCGCCGACGGCATCAAGCGCGCGACCGATCTGATGGTTGCCGGAAAAGTCGCTGTCGTGTGCGGCTACGGCGATGTCGGCAAGGGCTCGGCGCATTCGCTTAAGGGCTTCGGCGCGCGTGTGATCGTCACCGAGATCGATCCGATCAACGCGCTGCAGGCTGCGATGGAAGGTTTCGAGGTGACGACGGTCGAAGATACGCTCGGCCGCGCCGACATTTACGTCACGACCACCGGCAACAAGGACGTGATCACGTTCGAGCACATGCAGCGCATGAAGCACGATGCGCTGGTCTGCAACATCGGCCACTTCGACAACGAGATCCAGATCGATCGCCTGAACGCCGCCAAGGATGTCAAGCGCGAGACCATCAAGCCGCAGGTCGATCGCTACGATTTCGCCGACGGCCATTCGATCTACGTGCTCGCCGAAGGCCGGCTCGTGAATCTCGGCTGCGCGCACGGTCATCCGAGCTTCGTGATGTCGAACTCGTTCTCGAACCAGACGCTCGCGCAGATTGATCTGTGGACGAACAAGGACAGGTACGAAAAGGCCGTCTATCGCCTGTCGAAGAAGCTCGACGAGGAAGTCGCGCGACTGCATCTCGAAAAAATCGGCGTTAAGCTCACCAAGCTGACCGCCGAGCAGGCCGCCTACCTCGGCGTGCCCGTCGAAGGGCCGTACAAAGCCGAGCACTACCGGTATTGATCGGCACGCTTTACGAAACGGATGGACGAACGTTCATCCGTTTCGCGATATGCAGAACGTCGGCCCACCTTTTCCGGAAATCAGCGCGTGATCCCGATCAGTTTCGAGTTCTTTCCGCCCAAGACCGACGAGCAGCGCGAAACGCTGGAAAAAGCGCTGCCAAAATTGAAGGCACGCGCTCCCGAATACGTCAGCGTCACGTTCGGCGCCGGCGGCTCGACGCTCAGCTACACGCCGGAAACGATCCGTCACCTTCGCGAAACGCACGCGCTGGAAGCCGCGCCGCACGTCTCGTGCATGGGCGGCTCGCGCGAGGAAATCCGCTCGCTGCTCAAACACTATCGCGAGATGGGCTGCACACGGCTCGTTGCGCTCCGCGGCGACATGCCGTCGGGCATGGCGACGCTCGGAGAGATCCGCCACGCGTCCGATCTCGTCACGTTCGTGCGCGACGAGACCGGCGATCACTTTCACATCGAAGTTGCGTGCTATCCCGAAGTGCATCCGCAATCGGATGATTCGCACGCGGACATCAAGCACTTCAAGGCTAAGGTCGACGCCGGCGCCAACGGCGCGATCACGCAATACTTCTACAACGCCGATGCGTACTTCCACTTCGTCGACGCGGTGCGCAAGGCCGGCATCGATGTGCCGATCGTGCCCGGCGTCATGCCGATCGCGAACTTCACGCAACTGAAGCGCTTCTCCGATCTCTGCGGAGCGGAGATTCCGCGCTGGCTCGCCAAGCGGCTTGCCGCGCTCGGCGACGATGTCGAATCAATCCGCGAATTCGCTGCCGACGTCGTCGGCGATCTGTGCAACCGGCTCGTCGAAGGCGGCGCGCCGGGCCTGCACTTCTACACGCTCAATCGCGCGAAGGCGACGCTCGCGGTCATCGAGCGCATGCGCTGAGGCGGGCGCCGTACAGCTTGCGCCGACTACGCTTCGCCGATGCGCGCCGTCCTCCTCAGTTTCGCCCTCCTCTTCGTCCTTGCGGTGCCCTGCGTCGCGCAGACAGAGAACGGACAAACGGTGCATCGCTGCATCGGTGAGCACGGCGAGATTGTGTTCTCGGGTGTCGCCTGCGGCGGTACGGAAGTTAGAGGTACGGAAGTCCACGCTGATTCGCGCGCTTCGTCGTCACCGGTGATCGACGCCGCTGCCGCCGTTGCGATGGCGTGTCCGCGCTCTCCCGCCGAGCTGCGCGACCTCTTTGCCAATGCATTGTCCCGGCGGGATACGAACGCAATCACGAGCCTCGTTCGTTGGGAAGGCGTCGGCGGGGCCGAAGCGCGCGACAGACTCAAGGAAATCGCTGAGCTCGGCCAACGGCCGCTGATTGGCGTGGATCTCGACACCGACGCGAGCCTTGCCGACGACGCGCCCGAGCCTTCGGGTACGCTGACTGTCCGTACTGGCAGCACGAGCTATGGTGGCCCGCGCGAGCACGAATTCCGCGTCGCAGTCGGCCGCGGCTGCTACTGGCTCGACTGGTAACGAAGCGGCATCAATCAGTGCAGGCGGCGTGGCTCCGGCCGGCGCGGCGGCGACTGTTATCATTCGGATTCCTGCGCAGGAATTCCGGCGATGGCCCAATCCTACCCCGAACACATCTGGCACAACGGCCGCGTCAAGCCGTGGGCCGAAGCGACCGTGCACGTGATGGCGCATGCGCTGCACTACGGCTCGTCGGTCTTCGAAGGCATCCGCAGCTACGTGACGCCGCGCGGACCGGCGATTTTTCGGCTCACCGATCATATCGTCCGGCTGTTCAACTCGGCGAAGATCTACGACATCGTGGTGCCGTATTCGGTCGATCAACTCAAAGCAGCGTGCCGCGACGTGATCGCCGCGAATGGATTCAGCGCCGCGTATCTGCGGCCCGTCGCGTTCCGCGGTCTCGGCGGCTTCGGTCTTTCCGCCGAAACGCCGACCGACGTCGCCGTCGCGGCCTGGCAGATGGGCGCTTATCTCGGCAGCGAAGGGCTCGAGCAAGGCATCGATGCATGCGTCTCGAGCTGGCAGCGTTTCGCGCCCAATACGATTCCGGCCGGCGCGAAGGCCGGCGGAAATTATCTTTCCGGACAGCTCATCGCGCGCGAGGCGCGGCGTCTTGGATTCGGCGAGGGCATCGCGCTCGCATCAAGCGGGTTGCTTAGCGAAGGCGCCGGTGAAAATCTCTTCCTCGTCTTCGACGGTGCGTTGCACACGACGCCGATCAGCGCCGCGCTGCTCAACGGAATCACGCGCAACACGCTGATGACGCTCGCGCGCGCGGACGGCATGGAAGTCATCGAACGCGACATCCCGCGCGAATACCTTTATCTCTGCGACGAGCTCTTCATGTGCGGCACCGCCGCCGAGATCACGCCGATCCGCTCCGTCGACGGCAAGCCGGTCGGCAGCGGCAAACCCGGCAAGATCACGCATCGGATGCAGGAACTTTTCTTCGGCCTGTTCGACGGACGCACCGAAGATCGCTGGGGCTGGCTCGAGGCGCTTTCCGGCGATAGCCGCGACACGGTGACCCCGATCAAACCCGCGGTGGCCGCGCGCGGCTGAATTTCGCAATTCGTGAGTTTCGAAATTCGATTGGCCGATGCGCTAACTCGGATAGATCTGCCGCCCGAATTCGAGCGTCGCGACCGCGCCGCCTTGTGGACGCGGCGCGAGCACGACGCGCCATCCGTACAGCTCGCAAAGACGCCGGACGATTGCCAGACCGAGTCCCGCGCCCTTGCCCGCCGATGTTCCGCGAACGCCGCGCTCGAAAAGTTTTTCCGCGTCGCCGGCGTCGATGCCGGGACCGGTGTCCTCGACGGCGACGCGTCCGTGGCCGACGGTGACGACCACCTCGCCTTGCTGCGTGTACTTGAACGCATTTCCGATCAGGTTGCCGAGTGCGACCGCAACGACCGATGACGGCGCCGCCGCTGCCAGTGGCTCTTCGACATCGATGCGAACCTGTACGGGCTTGTTGCCGAGATGCGGCCGCTGCACGTCGACGACCTGTTCTACAACGCGCGCGACGTCGGTCGTTTCTCCGTCCGTCGGCGCTTGGCGCTCGCGACGTGAGAGCAGCAACAATGCGTCCGTGAGCTCGGTCGATTGACGCACTGCACGCTCGATGCGCCGCAAGCGTTCCTTGAGCTTGTCGGTGAGATCGGGCGAGCCCTGCAGCAGTTCGGTCGTGCTGGCGATGACCGCGAGCGGCGTGCGCAGCTCATGACTCACGTCGGCGTTGAACTCGCGGTCGCGCTGGACGAGTTCGGTCAGCCGCGTCGAATAGTCGTCGAGCGCAGCGGCGAGCTGGCCGACTTCGTCGTTGGCGAAATGGGATTTGAGCAATTCGGGCCGACCGCTGCGACTCATCGCGCGGACGCGACTCGCAAGGTCAGTGACGGGGCTCATGACGCGCGCCGATAGCCAAAACCCGGTCAGCAGCGAAAATACCGCAAACGCCAGCACCGACGCGCCGAGCGCGGTCAACAGCTGGCGCTCGCTGAGTTTCTGGGTGCTGACGTCGAATTTCAGGTAGCCCCAGAAATCGTCGGCCTTGAGGACGGCGAGCTTGTACGGACGCAATTTGCCTTCGCTGCCGAAATCCTCGATGTCGTAGACACCGGTGTCGTACTTCACCCAGTCGAGCGGCAGCGTGGCGGTGCGCCCGGAGCGCACGATCTGCGCCTGGATCAACGACATCGGGAATCGCGCGTTCTCATCGAGATTGTCGCGCTTGAAGTCGACGAAGTTCTTGACCTCGCGCGACAGCGTGCTGTTGATCAGCTGGTCTTCGAGCCGCGTGCGCAGATAGATCGTCGCCGCGGCGAAAAGCGCGGTGAGACCGAGCCCGAACAGCGCGAACGAGATTACGATTCGGCTGCGGAGCCTACGCCGGTACCGCATCCGGATCGACCATGCGATACCCGATGCCGTGGCGCGTCTGGATCAATGGCTTTTCGAACGGCTTGTCGATCGCGGCGCGCAGTCCGTGGATATGCACGCGCAGCGAATCCGAATCCGGCAGTTCCTCGCCCCACACGCGCGTTTCAAGTTCCTGACGCGTCACCACCGACGGCGCCGCTTCCATCAACGACTGCAACAGCTTCAATCCGATGGGATTGAGCTGGATCTGCTTGCCGCCCCTGCTGATCGTCAGCGTATCGAGGTTGTAGGTGAGATCGGCGAGCTGCAGCAGACGGCTCTTGGTGCCTTTGCCGCGCCGACCGAGCACTTCGATGCGTGCAGCGAGTTCTTGCAGCGCAAAGGGCTTGACCATGTAATCGTCGGCGCCTGAATCGAAGCCGGTCAGCTTGCCGTCGAGCGTGTCGCGCGCGGTGAGCATCAGCACCGGGGTCTGGCGCTTGGCTTCCTGGCGCAGCTTGCGACAAACCTCGAGACCGTCCATGCCGGGCAATCCCAGATCGAGCACGATCACATCGAAGTCGTTGACGACAGCGAGGTGCAGGCCGGTGACGCCGTCGCCGGCGAAGTCGACCACGTGCCCCTTGTCGGCGAGGAAATCGCCGATATTCGCGGCGATGTCGCTGTTGTCTTCAATTACGAGAATACGCATGGCGCGCTTAGCTTAACGCGGAAAGTCCAAGGGAGATGGGGACAACACGGTGGGAGGAAAGGTCCGCGTGGCGAGGACGCGTGCCATTCTCTCGAGTGCGGCGCGAGGC
>DASYJJ010000167.1:0-2249 GCA_035996605.1 Rhodanobacteraceae bacterium | reverse complement strand
GGCTGGTCCAAAGCACGGTCCAGACGCTCGTGCCCGAGATCGTCGGCAACGTGACCGCGCAGGCATTCAAGGTCGCATTCACCGGCGACGCTGCAGCGGCGGCAGAGCTCGAGGCGCGCGCCGATGGCGTCGGCAAGAGCGTCGATCGCGCGGTCGAGAAGCAAGCCGGCGAGCTCGAGCGTCGCGCGATGGCATTGTGCCCGCGCCTGCGTGCGCTCGGCCGTGCCGAAGCGGAGCTCGAATTGCGCCTGGCCGACGGCAGTCGCCTGGATCTCGTTCGTCTGGACTAATACGCCTGGACCGACGATCACGCACCACTGATCGCGCGCACTCGCGGCGCGCGGTTACTGGGCGGCCTGCGGAATCTTGCGCGCTTTCCAAATTGCTTCGCGATCGGGTTTTTTCCACGCGGCGTACAAGTCGATGTAGTGATCGACGACATCCTGGCTGCGTGGATGCTGGGGGCCGAAATCCTTCGTGTTGGAAAGAATGTCCCAGGCCGTGTCGAGCTCGTGCTCCGCGTCCGCATAGCGTTGCTCGCGCGTCAATATCGTCGCGAGGCTGTCGTGCATGATGCCGCGATACGCATTGTCGGCACCGAACGCCTTGGCCGAATGCGCAACGGCGATCCGTGCGTGCTTGTCCGCTTCGTCCAGTTGTCCCGCGTCGCGCAGCAACAGGCTGAGATTGCTTTCCGCGACGACAGTCCGGTAACTGTCCGCTCCGTAAAGTTTGTAAGCCAGCGCAACGCCGCGCTCGTAGTACGGACGCGCTTCCTCGTTGCGTCCCTGCTGGCGGATGGCGCCGCCGAGATTGTTGACTGCACCGAGCGTGATCGGATGTTCGGGCCCGAACACGCGCTCGTCGATCGGCAGCGAGGGCGAAAGAAGTTTCTCGGCCGCCGCGAAATTCTTCTGTTCGAGATAGACGACGGCAAGACCATTGATCGCGCCGAGCGTCTTCGAATGCTCCGGCCCATACAGCGCACCGTAACTCTTGATCAAGCCCTCGAACAGCGGCCGCGCCTCGTCGAAACGCGCCGAATACGAATTGGCTCCGGCGAGTCCGTCGATGGTGTCGAGCGTGTCCTTGTCCTCGTCGCCGAATGCCTTGCGCTGGATCGCGAGAATGCGCTGGTAGCGTTGCCGAGCCTGATCGTACTTTCCGGCATCGGATTCGAGACCTGCGAGACGACTCTCGATGTACAGGCGAGTGCGGCTCGTCGCGGGCTCGCTTTCGACGAGCGCGAACGCCTTGCCGGCGTCGACGACGGCTTCGTCGAGATGTCCCTGATTGCCGATGATTTCCGCGCGCCGAAGCGCGATGCGGGCTTGCTCGTCGATGTCGATGCCACCGCTGCGTGCCGCCGTGAGTGCATCGTCGTAGTGTTCGACCGCGAGCGCGTATTCGCCGATCGCGGCGTAGCTGTCGGCGATCGTGTGCTCGACCGAGGCGCGCACCGCCGGCTGCGCCGCGAGCTCGTGGCCGGCACGCTGCGCGGCGGAATCGAGCGTCATGCGCATCAGGCTCCGATCCATGCTGCGCGCGCGGTCCGGATCGATGCCCGCGAGCATGCTGCGCGCGAAGTCGGCGACCTGTTCGGCCTTCGCGGCCTCGGTGCGCGCTATCGCGGCTTGCCTTTGCGCCTCGCGCATGCCGACGATCGCAACCGCAATCCCGACGATCAGCGCGGCAACCACGACAACCGCGACCGCGATGCCGAGCCGATGCCGGCGCAGGAACGTGCGCGTCGCATAGAGCCGGCTCGGCGGCATCGCCTTCAGCGGCCGATGATCGCGATAACGATCGAGATCTTCAGCGAGCGCGATCGCGGAGTCGTAGCGTTCGTTGCGATCCGGCGCGAGCGCTCTGCGCAGAAGTGCGCGCAGCTCGCCCGGCACGCTTCGGATTGCACCGAGAAGTTCGGGCGATGCGGTGCTGAAATCGTCGTTGTCGCCGAGCAGCGTATCCTGCAGCGCTCGCGCCGAGCGATGCGCAGCGGAAGTCAGCTCGGATGCTTCACTGTCGGTCAGCACCTCGTAGAGCATGACGCCAAGAGAGTAGACGTCGCTGCGCGTGTCGAGATCGCGCGTGCGCGGCGAAAGCTGCTCCGGACTCATGTAGATCGCGGTGCCGGCACGCTCCAGCGCGACCGTGTCGGCGACGGTGCCCTGGGCTCCAGGTGTGCCGCCGACGGCGATGCCGAAATCGATGATCTTCGGCGCGGGTACTCCATCGACACGACGCAC
>DASYJJ010000166.1:0-20424 GCA_035996605.1 Rhodanobacteraceae bacterium | reverse complement strand
TTCGGGATTCGATGGCATCAGGTTGCCGCGGCCGCGCGAGTGGATGAGCAAGCATAGCAAGCGTGCCGAAGGCGCCGAAGTCGTGGGCGCATTGTCATTGTCGCGAATTCCGAATCCCGAATCCCGAATCCCGGTTTCTCGCCCCGAACAGCGCCGATCCGATGCGCACCATCGTCGCGCCCTCGGCGATCGCGAGCTCGAAGTCGTCGGACATGCCCATCGACAACGTGTCGACACGCGCGTCGTTTCCGGCGAGATATTCGAAAAGCTCGCGCATGCGCGCGAACGCGGCGCGCCGGCGTGGGAGGTCGGGCAGCGGCGCCGGAATCGCCATGAGTCCGCGCAGGCGCAGCGCGGGCTGCTGCCTGATGAGCGCTGCGAGGCCATCCACGTCTTTGGGCGCGCAGCCCGATTTCGCGCCTTCGTCGTCGATGTTGACCTGAATCAGCACGTTCAAGGGCGCTCGTCCGGCCGGACGGTATCGCGCGAGAAGATCGACGAGCTTTGCGCGGTCGAGCGTCTGCAACCAGTCGAAGTGGCGGGCCACATCGCGGCATTTGTTCGATTGCAACGGTCCGATCGCGTGCCATTCGAGCGCGAGATCGGCAAGCGCGCCTTGCTTGGTCAGCGCCTCCTGCACATAGTTTTCACCGAACGCTTGCTGCCCGAGCCCGGCGAGTGTGCGAATCGCCTCGGCAGGCTTGGACTTGCCGACAGCGAGAAGCCGGGCCGGCTTCGCCCGACCCGCGGCGGTGCTGGCCGCAGCGATGCGTTTCAGCACGGAACTGTAGGCTGATTCGCAGGAATTCATGGAAGACGCCTGATCGGGCATGATTTTTGCGAGCTATACTGGTGCGGGTAGTGGGTTTCCAGGCGCTGCGGGATCGCGCGGTCGCGGATTCCAGGGGACAACGTAATGGATATTGCCGAACTGCTGGCCTTTTCGGTCAAGAACAAGGCCTCGGACCTTCATCTTTCGGCGGGCCTGCCGCCGATGATCCGCGTCGACGGCGACGTGCGCCGGATCAACATACCCGCGCTGGATCACAAACAGATCCATTCGCTGATCTACGACATCATGTCGGACAAGCAGCGTCGCGACTACGAGGAATTCCTCGAGGTCGACTTCTCGTTCGAGATTCCGAGCCTGGCGCGCTTCCGCGTCAATGCGTTCAATCAGAACCGCGGCGCTGGCGCTGTGTTCCGCACGATTCCTTCCGAAGTGCTGACGCTCGAGGATCTGGGCTGTCCGCGCATCTTCAAGGAGCTGATCTCGCAGCCACAGGGTCTGATCCTCTGCACGGGGCCGACCGGCTCGGGCAAATCGACGACGCTTGCGGCGATGGTCGATCACGTCAACAAGAACGAATACGCGCACATCCTGTCGGTCGAGGATCCGATCGAGTTCGTGCACACCTCGCAGAAGTGCCTGATCAACCAGCGCGAAGTGCATCGCGACACGCACGGATTCAACGAAGCGCTGCGCTCGGCGCTGCGTGAAGATCCCGATTACGTGCTGGTCGGCGAAATGCGCGACATCGAGACCATCCGCCTCGCGCTCACTGCCGCGGAAACCGGACACCTCGTGTTCGCCACGCTACACACCTCGTCGGCGGCAAAAACCATCGACCGCATCATCGACGTGTTCCCGGCCGGCGAAAAGCCGATGGTGCGTTCGATGCTGTCCGAATCGCTGCGTGCGGTGATTTCGCAGTCGCTCCTGAAGAAGGTCGGCGGCGGACGCATTGCGGCGCACGAGATCATGGTCGGCATTCCGGCGATCCGAAACCTCATTCGCGAGGACAAGGTCGCGCAGATGTATTCCTCGATCCAGACCGGCAGCCAATACGGCATGCAGACGCTGGATCAATGCTTGCAGGATCTGGTCAAGCGCGGTCTCGTGACTCGCCAGCAGGCGATCGGGTACGCGAAGAACAAGGAAATCTTCAAGTAAGACGGGATTCGGGATTCCGGGATTCGGGATTCGGAGCGCCGTAACCAGCATCGTGGGGATCGGGTAACGGGTATTTCGGGCGAAAAGGCGTTCGCGCTTTCCGAATCTCGAATCTCGAATCCCGGGAGCACCACCATGAGCAGCAGCGTAGATTTCACCTCGTTCCTCAAATTGATGACGCACAAGAAGGCGTCCGACCTTTTCATCACGGCCGGCGTGCCGCCTTCGATGAAGGTGCATGGGCGCGTCGCGCCGATCACGCAGAACGCACTGACGCCGCAGCAGTCGCGCGACATGGTGCTGAACGTGATGACGCCATCTCAGCGTGAGGAGTTCGAGAAAACGCACGAATGCCAGTTCGCGATCAGCGTCACCGGCGTCGGCCGTTTCCGTGTGTCGTGCTTCTACCAGCGCAACTGCGTCGGCATGGTCCTGCGCCGTATCGAGACGCGCATCCCGACCATCGAGGAGCTGAATCTTCCGGCGATCATCAAGTCGCTGGCGATGACCAAGCGCGGCATCATCATGTTCGTCGGCGCGACCGGCACCGGTAAATCGACCTCGCTTGCCGCGATGATCGGCTATCGCAACCAGAACTCGACCGGCCACATCATCACGATCGAGGACCCGATCGAATACGTGCACAAGCACGAAGGCTGCATCATCACGCAGCGCGAGCTCGGCATCGACACCGATTCGTGGGAGAACGCGCTGAAGAACACGCTGCGCCAGGCGCCGGACGTGATCATGATCGGCGAGGTGCGCACGCGCGAGACGATGGAGCACGCGGTCAACTTCTCGGAAACCGGTCACCTTTGCCTTTGCACGCTGCACGCGAACAACGCGAACCAGGCGATGGATCGCATCATCCACTTCTTTTCCGAGGATCGCCGCTCGCAACTCTTCATGGACTTGTCGCTTAACCTCAAGGGCGTCGTCGCGCAGCAGCTGATTCCGACGCCCGACGGCAAGGCGCGCCGCGTCGCGATGGAAGTCATGCTCGGCACGCCGCTGGTCGCCGACTACATCCGCCAAGGCGAGATCCACAAGCTCAAGGACGTGATGAAGGAATCGACCAACCTCGGCATGCGCACGTTCGATCAGAGCCTGTTCGAGCTTTATCAGGCCGGCGAGATCAGCTATGAGGACGCGTTGCGTCACGCCGATTCGGCGAACGAAGTGCGGCTGAAGATCAAGCTCGCGCAGGGCGGCGACGCGCATACGTTGAGCCAGGGCCTCGACGGCGTAGAGCTCGTCGAGGGCTGATCGTTCTTGCAGACGCGCCTCTAGCCGAAGAGGCGCGCAGATCGGTTGGCCAGCGCACGCTGATTGGCGAGTCCGCGCGATAACCTCTAAATTACGCACCTCGCCGATCCGAGTTGCTGCCGCTGTCGCGGCGCGTCATCCCCTAGATGCCTCATTCCGAATTAGAACAACTGCGCAAGGTCTGGCAGACGCTGGGTCGCGAAGATCCGTTGTGGGCCGTGCTTTCGCACGCCGACAAGCGCGGTGGCCGCTGGGAGCCCGAGGAATTCTTCGCGACCGGCCGGGCGGAAATCGATACGCACATGCAGTTCCTCGCAAGCCGCGACTGGCCGAAGCGCCGCGCGCTGGCGCTGGATTTCGGTTGTGGCGCCGGACGTCTCAGCCGCGCGCTTGCCGCGCATTTCGAGCGCGTCATCGGCGTGGATCTCTCGGCCAGCATGATCGAGACCGCGCGCGCGCTGAACGCCGATGTCCCGAACGTGGAATTCCATGAGAATCCGTCGCCGCGCCTCGATGACATCGCCGATGCGAGCGTCGATCTCGTCTATTCGAACATGACGCTGCAGCACATCCCCGCGCGCCTCGCGGCCGGATATGTCGCGGAGTTTTTTCGCGTGCTCGGGCCGGGCGGTGTCGCGGTGTTCCAGTTCGTCGACGGCGCGGACGACAGCATGCGCGGAAAACTCTTTGCGCGTGTTTCCAATCGATGGCTGAATCCATTGCGTCGCCTGGCGTGGCGCCGGCACGCCGTTTTCGAGATGCACGTGTTGCGCGAATGCGATCTGGCCTGGGCGTTGATCCGACATCCGGATCTGCGTATCGCCTTGGCGATCGAGGATTCTTCGGCAGGACGCGGCTGGCATGGCGTGCGCTGGTACGTCGCGCGCGATCGCGGACGTGCGGAGGATTGAGCGCGATGCTGATCTCGGTCCACATTCCGAAAACCGCAGGCACCGCCTTCCGCGCGATCCTGTCGGCGCATTTCGGCGAGCGGCTGTATCTCGACTATGCCGAGCGTCCGCTTGCGCCCGGGTTTCGTTGGCGGCGGTTGAAGCAGCGTCTGAAACCCGAGCAAGTCGTGGCCGGTTTCGAGAATGCGTTCGACTGCGTGCACGGTCATTTCGTCGCGGACAAGTACGACGCCGCCGACCGGCCCGTGCGTTGCATCGCATGGCTGCGCGATCCGGTGGAGCGCACGATCAGCCACTACAGTTACTGGAAGCGTGTTCCAGATTTGCGCAATCCCGATTGCCGCATGCTGATCGAGCGCAACCTTTCGATCGAGGAATTCGCCGCGTTGCCACGCATGCGCAATGTGATGACGCGTTTTTTCGGAGGCAAGAAGCCCAGGGATTTCTTTTTCCTCGGCACGGTCGAGACAATGGCCGAATCGCTCGCGCGCTTCAATCGGCTGACGGGCATCGCGGTCGATTCGATGCCGGTCGACAATCGCGACGAAGACGGCGCTCTGCACGCGAGCGTGACGGCTTTGACCAGGCACACGATCGATCGACTGAATCGGCGCGATCGCTCGCTTTACGAGACCGTCAACACGATGCTCAGCGGGTAGTCGAAGAAGAAGAGCCGGCTGCGATCGAGTCCGGTGCGACTAAACCCGAGGTGATCAAACCCTGAGCAGTTCGGCAAGCACGGCCATGCGCACGAAGATGCCGTTGGCGACCTGCTCGAGAATCACCGAGCGCGGGCCGTCGGCGATCTCGTCGGCGATTTCGATGCCGCGGTTCATCGGACCCGGGTGCATCACGATCGCATCCGCGCGTGCCATACGAAGGCGAGCGGGCGTGAGACCGTACTGCGCGAAGTAGTCCGTTTCGGCGAGGCCCGGCGCGCTCTGCATGCGCTCTTTCTGCAGGCGCAGCATGATCACGACGTCGCTCGCGTCCAGTGCTTCATCGAAACTTTCGAGAATCCGGCAACCTGGAAATTCCGCAGCGGAGGGCAGCAACGCCTTCGGTCCGCACAGGCGTATTTCGGCGGCACCGAGCGCCGACAGGCCGTCGATGTCTGAACGGGCGACACGCGAATGGCGCACGTCGCCGCAGATCGTCACATTGAGACCCTCAATGTCGCTCTTGTGATCGCGGATGGTCATGAGATCGAGCAGCCCCTGCGTCGGATGCGCATGGTTGCCGTCGCCTGCATTGATCACGACCGCACGGCGCGCATGGGCGGCGAAGCGCGCGGGGGTGCCGTTGTCCTTGTGGCGCACGACGAAAACGTCGGCGTCCATGGCTTCGAGCGTTGCGAGCGTGTCTTCGAGGCTTTCGCCCTTGCTCGTCGATGAGCTTGCGATATCGAAGTTCACGACATAGGCGCCGAGCCTCTGTGCGGCGAGCTCGAAACTCGTGCGCGTGCGCGTCGATGCCTCGAAGAAAAGGTTCATGACCGTGCGCGCGGCGAGCAGCGGCGGCAGCGCGCCATCGCGATACGCCTCGCGGAGCGCCACGGCGCGGTCCAGCAGCGCGACGATGCGCTCGCGGCCGAGTCCATTCAGGGTCAGCAGGTGGCGCAGCGGGTTGCCGGAGCGGGCATTCGGTTCGGCCATTGGAGTCATGCGTCGTTGGAGGCGAACCAGTTTTCGAGGATGACTTGCGCGGCGATCGCATCGATCGTCGCCGCATGTTTGCGCTTCGCCGCGCCCGAAGCGCGCTGCTCGGCGAAGCGCCGCGCGGCCTCGTTCGAGGTCAGACGCTCGTCAACGAGCCGCACGTCCAGACCGTAGCGTTGTTCGAGCGCGCCGGCGAACCCGCGCGCCGCCCGGCTCATCGCCTGCTCGCCGCCGTCGATGCGCAGCGGAAGGCCGACTACCAGGAACGCCGGTCGCCATTCCTGGACCAGCGCATCGAGCCGGCGCCAGTCCGGTTGCGCGTTGTGGTTCACGGTCGTCAGCGGACGTGATCCGCTCAGGCGGTTGCCTACCGCGACGCCGATGAGGCGGGTTCCGAAATCGAAGCCGAGCACGCTGTCCGCGGCGGTTGCCGCGAGCGCGTCAGGCGTGACCGGCATAGCTCGCCAGCTGGATCAGGTTGACGCCGACAATGTGCGCCGCCGCTTCCCAGCGTTCTTCGAGCGGCGTCGTGAACAGCACTTCTTCTGATGCCGGCGCGGTCAGCCACGCGTTGTCGCGGAGTTCCTGTTCGAGCTGGCCCGGGCTCCAGCCCGAATAACCGAGCGTGACGATCGCATGCCGCGGACCTTCGCCGGCCGCCATCGCAACCAGGATGTCACGCGAGGTGGTCACGCTGAGCCGGTCCGTGATGCGGAACGAGGATTCCCATTCGCCTTGCGGCGAGTGCAACACGAAACCGCGCTCGGGCTGCATCGGCCCGCCGATCAGAACCGGAGCGTCGATCACGTCGGCGAGCTCCGAGCTCATGTTCATCTGCGCAAGCACGTCGCCGAGCCGGTACTCGGACAAGCGGTTGATCATCAATCCCATCGCGCCGTCCTCGCCATGCTGGCAAAGGAACGTGACGCCGCGCGCGAAATTGGGATCGCGCAACGTCGGCATCGCGATCAGGAGCTGGTTGGTGAGCGGGCTCGAATCGGCCATGGGCGCATTGTACTGGACGGTCCTGAACGCGGCGTAGGAACAAAGGCCACAATCGGTGGACGGAATTCTGCGCGATAAACCGGCAATGCCGTCGCGGGCGTGCCGGGAATTCGTCGAACGACACGCAATCCCCTCTCCCGCTCGCGGGAGAGGGCAGGGTGAGGGAACGGGTGCTCGCGAAAGCCTTCCCTCATCCGGCCCTTCGGGCCGACTTCTCCCGCAAGCGGGAGAAGTGAGAGCACGCAAGTAGGAGATGAGACCAGCGCGAGAATCGAGAGGTGCGGCACCGGCGCAAGGGCTCGCAGACGCTGAAAAGCTCACCGATTCCGCAAAATATCGCCCGGCAGGAACTGCCACGTGCGGCTGATGTAAAGCTCGTCGATCTTTTCCTTGTCCTCCGGCAGCGCCGGAAACGGCTCGGCAAGGTGAACGATGCGGATCGCGGCATCGTCGAGCACCTTGTGTCCGCTCGACTGGATCACGTCGATGCTCTTGATCCGCCCATCGCGCGTGAGACCCACAGTGAGCACGAGCTGGCCGTGCAGCTGCTGGCGCCGCGCATCGTCGGGATAGTTCAGGTTGCCGATGCGCTCGATGCGCGCGACCCAGGCGCGCATGTACGCGGCGAATTCGTATTCCTTGGTATTCGCGGAAATGTACTTGCGCTTGGGCCGCTTGGCGTATTGCTCGGATTCGCGCTGGATCTCCTGCGCGAGCTTGGCCATCTCCATCTTGCGCTGCTCGATCTCGCGATCGACCGTCGCGGGCTTGGGCTGCGTGTCGGGCTTAGCGGTGTCCGTTCGCACGCTGAAGTTCGATTGTTTCTGCGTCAGCATCGCAACCTCGGTCGGTGTTTCCGGCCGCGGCGCGCCGTTCTCGAGTTGTACCGGCGCAATGCCGGCGACAGCCTTCGGGATCGGGCCCGACAACGGCTGAGAAGGCCGGCGCGCCTCGATGGCGCTGCCGCCGCCGCTGTTGGTCGCCTGCGCAAGGAAATCGGCCTTTTCGGGTTTCTCCTCGTTCGCCGACTGCACGAGAATCACATCGAGCGAGGGCAGCTGCGGCGCGGATTTTTCAAACTCGAACGTCAAGCCGAGCGCGAACACGCCATGCGCGATCAGCGAAAAGAGCAAGGTCACGCCGAGACGATCGGCGCTGCCGGTGCCGGGTGCCGCCATTTACGTGCGCAGGGCCTCGATGCGGTCGAACAGGAGCCCGGCGATGTTAAGCCCGAATGCCTTGTCGAGTTCGCGGATGCAGGTCGGAGATGTGACGTTGATCTCGGTCAGGTACTCGCCGATCACGTCGAGGCCGACGAAAAGCATGCCGCGGCGCTTCAATTCCGGTCCGACTTCATTTGCGATCCAGCGGTCGCGCTCACTCAGCGGCACGCCGACGCCCTTGCCGCCACGGGCGAGATTGCCGCGGAAATCGTCGCCTTGCGGCACACGCGCCAGGGCGTACGGCACCGGTTCGCCATCGATGAGCAGAATTCTCTTGTCGCCCGCGCTGATCTCGGGGATGAAGCGCTGGACCGCGCAGAACTGGCGCCCGTTCTTGGTGAGCGTCTCGATGATGACGTTGAGATTCGGGTCGTGATTGCGGCTGCGGAAGATCGAATAGCCGCCCATTCCGTCGAGCGGTTTCAGCACGACCTCGCCGTGCTCGGCGACAAACCGGCGGATTTCGCCGGCATCGCGCGCGATCGCGGTCGGCGGAATGCATTGCGGAAAATGCAACGAAAAGAGCTTCTCGTTCGCGTCGCGAAGGCCCTGCGGGCGATTAACGACCCGCGCGCCGCGCATCTCGGCGAGCTCCAGCACCATCGTGTCGTAGAGGAACTGATCGTCGAAGGGTGGATCCTTGCGCGCCAGGATCACATCGACCGAGGCGAGCTCGCGCCACACGGATTTGCCAAGCGTGAACCAGTTTTCCTCGACGTCGCGCACGGCGAGCGGGGCCAACAGCGCCCAAGGCTCGCCGCCGCGGAGCGCGAGACCGCTCTGCAGCGTGTAAAGAAGCTCGTACCCGCGCCGCTGGGCCTCGAGGAGCATCGCCAGTGTCGAATCCTTCTCAGGATGGATCGCCGCGATCGGATCCATCAGCACGGCCAGGGTGCGGTTCATCGAGAAGCTCCGGAAAGCACGACGGGCCGCGACCCTCGTCGCAGCATGGCGAGTATTCCTATACTACACTCGGCCCCGGACGGAGCTTGGAATTCGGGCAAAAAACGAGCACTGGTTCTCGTGGTATTTCGCGAGCTTACGAGCACAACTTGACGCTCCGCTAAGTTTTGGTTAAGAAGGCCGAATCCCGCGATACGCCGTCCCGAAACTGTCGGGTGCGCACCGGCTACGAGGGGTTCGGCGCGATCGCGGCATGTTTTTAGCATGCCGGTAATCCGTTTCAGTACGCGGTAGGGGGTCCGAGTGGATGACACGAAACATGGCAGCCTGACCGGCGTGAAGGTCATGGTCATCGACGACTCGAAGACCATACGCCGCACGGCCGAAACGTTGCTGCGCAAAGAGGGCTGCGAAGTCGTCACTGCGACCGACGGTTTCGAGGCGCTCGCCAAGATCTCCGATCAGCAGCCGCAGATCATCTTCGTCGACATCATGATGCCGCGATTGGACGGCTATCAGACTTGCGCGCTGATCAAGAACAACCAGATGTTCAAGGGCACGCCGGTGATCATGCTGTCCTCCAAGGACGGCTTATTCGACAAGGCGCGAGGGCGCATCGTCGGTTCCGAGCAGTATCTGACCAAGCCGTTCACGAGAGAAGAACTGCTCGGTGCGATCCGCAGGCATGTGCAATGACGCATGCGCTTGTTCTTGATTGCGAGAATCGAGAAGCGGCACTCCATAGCCGCGCAATTCAACGAAAGGCGTGACCAAGAACACAGCCATTCGATCTGCAGGGGATGAGATGGCACACATTTGCATCATTGATGATTCACCGACTGACGTGCATGCGCTCAGCACGATGCTCGCGAGAGGCGGACACCGCGTTTCGAGCGCTCCGAGTGCCGAGCAGGGCATTGCGCTGGTCAAGCGCGAAAGGCCCGATCTCGTGATCATGGATGTGATCATGCCGGGCATCAACGGATTCCAGGCGACGCGCGACCTTTCGCGCGACGCGCAGACCGCGACGATTCCGATTCTGATCATCACTACCAAGTCGATGGAGGCTGACCGCGTGTGGGGCCTGCGTCAGGGCGCCAAGGACTTCATGACCAAACCGGTGCGCGAGAAAGATCTGCTCGCGCGAATCAGCGATCTGTTGCCGGGCTGACATGGTCCTCGCCTCCGACCATTCCGTAGCGACGCCGTTCGAGGTCCTTGCCGACTACGAACGGCGCAGCCTTGCGCACCTGGCCGGGTTGCCGGAGCAGATCGAGGCGCCGGGTCTGTTGCGCGGCATCGGTTTCCGCATCGGCGTGCGGCATTTCGTCAGCATCATCGCCGAAGTCAACGAAATCCTGACCACCCCGCTCCTGACCCCCGTCCCCGGCACGCGCCGCTGGCTGCTCGGCGTCGCCAACGTGCGCGGCAATCTTGTGCCGATCATCGACCTTCGCGATTTCATCGAAGGCGAGCGCAGTGTCATCACCGAGGCGAGTCGCGTGCTCGTCGTGCGCCAGCATGCGGGCAGCGTCGGTCTTTTGATCGACGAAGTGCTCGGCCAGCGCAGCTTCTCCGACGAGCAGCGTGCCGATGCCCTGGGCGAGGCCGATGAGCGCTACCAGCGGTTCGTCGGCGAGAACCTCCAGCTCGGCGACGTGCTGTGGGGCCTCTTCAGCATGGCGGTGCTGGTGCGGGCGGCCGAATTCCAGCAGGGATCGGCATGAAAGTTGCTCTGATTTTCACGAAAAGCGAATGGATTCGCGGGACGCGAAAGAGGCGGACGAAGCCTCTGC
Organism: Rhodanobacteraceae bacterium; assembly: GCA_035996605.1. Classification (GTDB taxonomy): domain Bacteria; phylum Pseudomonadota; class Gammaproteobacteria; order Xanthomonadales; family Rhodanobacteraceae; genus Dokdonella_A. The sequence goes on along the minus strand of DASYJJ010000166.1, from coordinate 9,708 downwards.
GGCACGAGGTGCCGACGCGGGCAATGCAGGGAGACCCGACGTGGCGCGAGCCGCGGCGCGGGTCTGTCGGCGTTGCTGCGCGGGCCGGTGGGCGGCCGGCCTTTAAACACGAATCACAAAGGGGTGGAGCATGAGCACGACTTCGGGCGCACTGGGCAGAGAGCGGAGCGGCAGCGCGAACACCGTGCTGTTCGTCCTGCTGGGATTGCTCTTCCTGTTCGCGATCGTCGACTTCGGTTTCCTGTATTTCAAGAATAGGCAGGACAGCCGGGCCACGTCCTATACGACGCAGATACAGGTGCTCTCGCAAGCGCTCGCCGGCTATGCAGCCAACGCCGCGGGCGGCAACGAGCTTGCGTTCAAGGAACTCGACAGCGCGCGCAACAGCATCGATACGTTCGTGCGCAACCTCAATCTCGGCGACAAGAACGGCATGGACGGCTATGCCAACGAACTCGGCGTCAAGGGCGAGCTCGAAAACTTGAACAAGGCGTGGGCTGCTCTCCAGACCGACGCGACCAAGATCACTTCCAACAAGGAAGTCGTGCTGGGCGCAGGAACCAGTGCGAAGGACTTCACCGACAAGCTTTCGGCGCTGAACTCGCGCATGAACGAAGTCGTCAACATCCTCACCGAAAAGAACGCGAGCGCATCGCAGGTCTACATCTCCTCGCGCCAGATGCAGCTGGCCGACCGCATGGGCGGTCGCGTCACCAAGATTCTCGCCGGCGGTACCGATGCGCAGGCGTCGGCCGACGGGTTCGCGCGCGACGCGCGCCTTTACGGCACGGTCGTTTCGGGACTCTTGAACGGAGCTCCGGAACTCAACATCCGCGCGCTCGACAATCCGAATGCGAAGCAGATCCTGAGCGACATTTCGCAGCAGTGGACTGCGCTTGCCGATCCGATCCAGAAGGTCCAGGACGCATCGACGAGCCTGCAGACCGTCAAGGACGCCGCCGATGCGAGCTTCACCGACAGCCAGAGCGTGCTGCTTCGCGCCGGCAATGTCGCGCAGCTGATCGGCGATCTGCCGACCAAGCGCCTCTTTCCGAATCCGTGGTGGGGTGCGATCGCCGCCGGCGCCGCGCTGCTTCTGCTGCTGTTCCTCGGCGTCAACCTGATCCGCGACCAGCAGCGCCGCTATCAGGTTTCCGCAGAACTCAACCAGCGCAACCAGGAAGCGATTCTGCGACTGCTCGACGAAATGGGATCGCTCGCCGAAGGCGATCTCACCGTCAAGGCGACCGTCACCGAGGACATCACCGGCGCGATTGCCGACTCCGTCAACTTCGCGGTCGAAGCGTTGCGCAGTCTCGTCACGACGATCAACGAAACGGCCGTGCAGGTTTCCGCCGCCGCGCAGGAAACGCAGGCGACCGCGATGCATCTTGCCGAAGCCGCCGAACATCAGGCGCAGCAGATCACCTCCGCTTCGGCGGCGATCAACGAGATGGCGACGTCGATCGACAACGTGTCCAAGAACTCCGCCGAATCGGCGGAAGTCGCGCATCGCTCGGTGCAGATCGCCGCCAAGGGCGCCGGCATCGTGCGCCAGACGATTCAGGGCATGGATTCGATCCGCGACCAGATCCAGGAGACGTCCAAGCGCATCAAGCGCCTCGGCGAGTCCTCGCAGGAAATCGGATCGATCGTCGAGCTCATCAACGACATCGCTGAGCAGACCAACATCCTGGCGCTGAACGCGGCGATCCAGGCCGCGTCCGCCGGCGAAGCGGGCCGCGGTTTCGCGGTCGTCGCCGACGAAGTGCAGCGCCTCGCCGAACGCGCTTCGGGCGCGACCAAGCGAATCGAAACGCTGGTGCAGACGATTCAGTCCGATACCAACGAAGCGGTCAGCTCGATGGAGCAGACGACGTCCGAAGTGGTGTCCGGTGCGCGCCTCGCCGAGGACGCGGGTCTCGCGCTCGGCGAGATCGAAAAAGTTTCGAACGACCTTGCGGAATTGATTCAGAGCATTTCCACAGCCGCGCGCCAGCAGTCGGCAGCGGCAACGAATATTTCCGCGACGATGAACGTGATTCAGGAAATTACAACGCAGACGTCGGTCGGCGCGAGCCAGACCGCCGAATCGATCGGCAATCTTGCGCAGCTCGCGTCCGATCTGCGCAGGTCAGTGGCGGACTTCAAGCTGCCGGGCTGACGCCTGGCAGGCGGAATCGCAAACACGCATTTCCGCAAGAGCCGCCGGTGGCCTTGACGCCGGCGAGAGTGGATCGAGGGTGGTATGAAACTGCACGACAACATCGACTTCACCGCCCTCAACTGGGTCAAGCACGAGCTTGACGTGACCCTGAAGCAGGGTCGCGACGCGCTCGAGGCTTACGTCGAGAATCCGTCCGACGTCGCGCTCATGCGCGAAAGCGCGCTGCACCTGCATCAGGTGCAAGGCACGCTGCGCATGGTCGAGCTCTACGGCGCGGCAATGGCCGTCGAGGAAATGGAACGCCTCGCGCAAGGTCTTCTCAACGACACCGTCAAGCAGCGTGACGAGGCCTATTCCGTGCTCATGCGCGGCATGGTGCAGCTGCCCGATTATCTGGAACGCGTGCAGAGCGGGCACAAGGACATTCCGATCGTACTGTTGCCGCTGCTGAACGATCTGCGCGCGTGTCGCGGCGACAATCTGCTGACCGAATCGGCGCTGTTCTCGCCGGACATGCTTGCGGATCTTCCGCTCGCGGCGATCGGCAGCAGGACGCTCGTTCCGGCGGCCGAATTGCGCACGCAGGCGCTGCGCCTGCGTCTGGGTTTCCAGGCGGCGCTGCTCAAGTGGTTCCGCGACGAAAGCGCCGGCGAGCATCTCGATCGCCTCAACAACGTGCTCGATCGTTTGCGCACGATTTCACACGGCAGCGAACCGCGCCGTCTGTGGTGGGTGGCCGGCGGCGTGATCGAAGCCGTGCGCGACGGGACTCTCGAACCGAGTGTTGCCGTCAAACTTCTTTTCGGCGGCGTCGATCGCGAAATAAAGCACTTCGCAGATGGTGGCGAGGACGCGCTCACCGCGAAACCGCCGCGCGATCTGGTCAAGAATCTTCTTTACTACATCGCACACTCGACCGCGCAAGGTCCGCGTGCGCACGACGTGCGTGCGACCTACCGGCTCGACACGCTGCTGCCGACGCAGAAGGAACTGCAGCACGCGCAAGGCTCGATGACGGGCCACAACCGCAATCTTCTGGACACGGTCTCGGTCGCGATCAAGGACGATCTGCTGCGCGTCAAGGAATCGCTGGACATCTTCCTGCGCTCGAGCGACGCGAATCCGGCCGACCTTGCGAGCCAGGCCGAGATTCTCGATCGCGTCGGCGACACGCTCGGCATGCTTGGTCTGGGCATGCCGCGCAAGGTGGTCGGCGAACAGCGCACCGTGATCGAGGAGATGTCCGACAACCGCCGCCCGATCGACGAAGGCGCGCTGCTGGATGTCGCCGGGGCGCTTCTTTACGTCGAGGCATCGCTCGACGATCACATCGAGCGTCTCGGCGCGGGCGGCGAAAGCGAGCACGCCGAAGGCGAGCTCGAGCTTCCCAAAGCCGAGGTGCGCAAGATTCTCGACGCGCTGATGCGCGAGGCCGCGGTCAACATCCAGCAGGCCAAGCACGACATCATCGCGTTCATCGAATCGCCGTGGGAACACGCGCGTGTCGAGCAGATTCCACGATTGCTCGAGGAAATTTCCGGCGCGCTGCGCATGCTCGGCCTCGGCGATGCCGCGCAACTCATGACCGGCATCGTGCGTTTCGTCGAAACCGAACTGCTGCAGCACCGCCGCGTGCCGACCGCCGAGCAGATGGACAAGCTCGCCGATGCGCTGGCCGCGATCGAGTATTACCTCGAAGCGACGCGCGAGCAGCGCGGCAACCGCGAACGCATTCTCAACGTCACGCGCGAAAGCCTCGAAAGTCTCGGCTATTGGCCCGTGCCGTCCGGCGGCGGCGGTTCCGGAGCCGACGTTGCGCCAATTGCGCCGCTGCCCGCGAGCCATGTCGAGCCACCCGCGCCTCCCAGCGCCGAAGCATCGGCTCTCGAAGCCGCGGCGTCGCTGGCTTACGGAAACGACTCCACGAATACGGCGACCTCCACGATGCGCGAGCGCAGCCTTCATTCGCTGTCGTTCGAAGCGCCCTCGGATCAATTTCCGAGCTGGGGCGATCACCTGCCGAGCGGACGCAGCGACGGTTTGCGCGACGAAGGCGCCGAGCGCCTCGTGGCCGACCCGAACATGCCGAGCATCGATCTTCCCAACATCGATCTCGATGTCGATCTGTCTGCGCCGGCCTGGAACGGCGACTCGAGAGACAGTCATGCCTCGAACGACGCGCCAGGCGACGTGCCGAGCGTCGTCGAAATCGCACCGGGCCGCGACATCGGCGATCTGATCGTGGGCGAATCCAACCTGCAGGAACCGTTCGCGCATGATCTCGACGGCTTGCGTCTTGCCGAAACCGGCGAAATGGAGTCCGGCTGGACCGAGATCGAAGAAGAGATCGAAGAAGAAGTTCCGCTTGAAGCCGCGCACGACGCCGGCTTCCAGAGCACGGCGGGCGATGACATCGACGATGACATCCGCGAAGTCTTCGTCGAGGAAGTGCAGGAAGAAATCGAGAACATGCGGCGCCAGCTTCCGATATGGAAAGCCGACATCGAAAATCTCGAGTCGCTGAAACCACTGCGACGCTCGTTCCACACGCTGAAAGGATCAGGCCGTCTGGTCGGTGCACTTACGCTTGGCGAGTTCTCCTGGAAAGTCGAGAACATGCTGAATCGCGTGCTCGATCGCACGATCGTGCCGGGTCATGCTGCCGTGTCGCTGGTCGAGCATGCGGTCGATGCGCTGCCGGAATTGCTCGGCGCGCTCCGCGGCGGCAGTGCGCCGATGGTCAACGTGCACGGCATCATGCACACCGCGGATCGCGTCGCCGCCGGCGAAGATGCGCACGTGCCCGCGCGCCACACGGCAACGCGCAAGGTGCGCCGCACGGTCCGTCGTCGCGTGCCGATTGCCGCGACCGACGCTGGCTCTCCATCCGGAGATTTCGATATCGAGAGCGCGTTCGGCGCTTCGCCGCCCGAAATCCACGCGGGACCGACGCCGAACATCGATCCGGTCCTGTTCGATATCCTGAAGAGCGAAGTCGCCGCGCATCTCGGCGTGATCGGCGACTACCTCGATCGCTGCGCTGATGCGCCGGTCGTCGCGAGCGAAGCGTTGCTGCGCGCGGTGCATACGCTCAACGGTGCGATCGCGATGGTCGATCTTCCCGCGCTTGGCCATGTGCTGGCGCCGCTCGAAGGCTACATCAAGCGTCTTCGCGGCGTCGCTGCCGCGCCGGACGATGCGGGCATCGTTGCGCTCGAAGGCACAGTCAAGCTCGCGCGCGATGTGATCACACGGCTCGACATGGGCATGAGTTCGCTTCCCGATTCATCGGACCTGGCACAACGCGTCACTGCGCTTCGCGATGCGCTGCCGGAACCGGAAAGCTCGCTGCACCTTTATTCCGGTTCGGATGCTGCGGCGAAAGTCGAAGACGTCGCCGTCGAAGAGCCCGTGCAGGCGGCTTCCAGCGATGAGATAGCGCGCCATCATCTGGCGTCCGCCGTGGCGGACGAAGATCTCACGCACACGCTGGTGCAGGCGTTCCAGCCCGACAACACCGGAACGCGCGAAGAAAGCGCGTTCGAAATGCCGGCTGATCTTGCAGCTTCGCTTTCCGCGTTCGAAATCGAAAACCCGTCGCTGTCCGATGCCGCGCAGGCGGCCGAAGCGCCGGTCGTTGCCGAGGACGAGGCGTCGGAACCTGCATTCAGCGGTCTGCCTGCCTTCGTCGATGCGGCGCTGGTCGGCGCGCTCAGCGAAGCCGACAAGCGCGACAGCGCAGAACATCCCGACGGACCGTACACGGCGAACGTGTACGTTCCGGACGACGAAGTTCCGGCCGTCGCATTCGAGGCCGACGAAACCGAAGATCTTGCGGATCTCCAATCCCTTGACGACCCGGCCGAAGAGCTCGTGCTCGCGTCGACGCCGGAAGAGGAATCCGAAGAGGTGGTCATGTCGATCGGCGACGAACCGTTGCCCGCCGCAACCTCGAGAGTAGAACCCGTGAAGACGAGTTCGGCGCCAATGCGCGAACCCGTTCGCGCGGTCGATCGCCTGACCGGTGCCGAAGCACCGCCGATCGCCGAAGACGCGCAACCCGACGGCGCGCTCGAATTGCCGGACATGGACGACGACCTGCTCGGCATTTTCGTGCAGGAAGGCGCGGACATTCTCGATCACTCCGATTCGCTGATGGCGCGTCTGCGCGAGGCGCCGTCGGATCGCGATCTGATCGTCGGCTTGCAGCGCGACCTGCACACGCTGAAGGGCGGCGCACGCATGGCGGGTCTCGCTCCGATCGGCGATCTCAGCCATGCGATGGAATCGCTGATCGACATCGTCAGCGAAGGCCGTCGCCCGATGGATCGCGTTGCCGTCGAGTCGCTCGAACGCGGGTTCGATCGGCTGCACGCGCTCGTGCAGCGTGTCGCACAGCGCCAGGCGATTGCCATGCCGCTGAACGCGATCGCGCGTTTCGAAGGCCTGGTAGCCGGCGAGCTGCCGGCCGACATCGCCGTGCCCATCGACATCGAAGAACCCGCGACGAGCGATGCGCAAGCCGAATCGATCGCGCCGATCGAACAGGCCCAAGTGCCGCAGCGCCCGCCGGTCCAGCTGCCGACGGGACCGCGTCCGGCGCCGCGTCATCTGCCGACGTTCGACGAAGAGGATGCTCCGCGCGCTCCGCAGGAAATGATCCGCGTGCGCTCCGAGCTTCTCGATTCGCTGGTCAACTATGCGGGCGAAGTATCGATCTATCGTTCACGCCTCGAACAGCAGATTTCGACGTTCCGCTTCAACCTGATCGAGTTCGAACAAACGGTGAGCCGTCTGCGCGAGCAGCTGCGCAAGCTCGAGATCGAAACCGAAGCGCAGATCATCGCGCGTTATCAGCGCGAACATCACGAGCCCGGCCAAGTCGTGTTCGATCCGCTCGAGCTCGACCGATTCTCGCAGCTGCAGCAGCTTTCGCGTGCGCTCGGCGAGTCGGTGTCCGATCTTGTTTCGATTCAGGGCCTGCTCGATGACCTGACGCGCCAGTCCGAAACGCTGCTGCTGCAGCAGTCGCGCGTCAGCTCGGATCTGCAGGAAGGCCTCATGCGCACGCGCATGGTGCCCTTCGATTCGCTGGTGCCGAACCTGCGCCGCACGCTGCGCCAGGCTGCGCAAGAACTCGGCAAGCGCGCGCAATTGCGCGTCGACGGCGCCCAAGGCGAAATGGATCGCAACCTGCTCGAGCGCATGAAAGCGCCGTTCGAGCACATGCTGCGCAACGCGCTCGCGCACGGCATCGAGACTCCCGAAGAACGCCTCTCCGCCGGCAAGCCGGCCGAAGGCACAGTCAATATCGCGGTCAGCCGCGAGGCGACCGAAGTCGTGCTGCGCGTTTCCGACGACGGCCACGGCATGGACCGCGAAGCGATCCGCCTCAAGGCGATCGAGCGCGGCTTGTTGAAACCCGACGTCGAATTGTCCGATCGCGATCTCTACGGTTTCGTGCTCGAAACGGGATTTTCCACCGCCGAGCAGGTCACGCAGCTCTCGGGTCGCGGCGTCGGCATGGACGTCGTGCACAACGAGATCAAGCAGCTCGGCGGCTCGCTGCTGATCGATTCGGAGCAGGGCAAGGGCGCAACGTTCACGATCCGGCTGCCGTTCACGCTCGCGGTGACCCAGGCGATTCTCGTCAAGCTCGGCGACAACACGTATGCGATTCCGATGTCGTCGGTGCAGGGCGTCGTGCGCATGGCGCGCGACGATCTCGACCGCCGTCTCGCGATGGGCAACCCGAAATACAGCTACGCCGGCGAGGAATTCAACATCTACGAGCTTTCGCAGCTGCTCGGCGTGCCGGCCGGCCGCGCGCTCGACGAAACGCAGCTACCGCTCCTGATGACGCGCACCGGCGATCAACGCGCCGCGGTTCGCATCGATGCGGTGGTCGGCTCGCGCGAAATCGTCGTCAAGTCGGTGGGTCCGCAGATCAGCTCCGTGCCGGGAATTTTCGGCGCGACGATCATGGGCGACGGCTCTGTCGTGATGATTCTCGATCTCGCGCCGCTGGTGCGCCGCTCGGCTGCGCTTCGCGCGCGCGGCGAAGGCGCCGCGCCGGTCGAACTGCCGGTGTATTCGCCGCCTGCGGTCGTGCAGGAGCAGCGCCGTCATCCGCTGATCATGGTCGTCGACGATTCGATCACGATGCGCAAGGTGACGACGCGCGTGCTCGAGCGCGCCGAACTCGACGTGATCACCGCGAAGGACGGTCTCGACGCGGTCGAGAAGCTGCAGGAGAAAGTTCCGGACCTGATGCTGCTCGACATTGAAATGCCACGCATGGACGGCTACGAGCTTGCGACCTACATGCGCAACGACGCGCGTCTGAAGGACGTGCCGATCATCATGGTCACCTCGCGTACCGGCGAAAAGCATCGCCAGCGCGCGCTCGAAATCGGCGTTGAACGTTATCTCGGCAAGCCTTACCAGGAAGCCGACCTGCTGCGTCACGTGCAGGAAATACTGAGATTGGATCGTGTCTAACTCGCAGGGCAACACCAACGTCGCGCTGCTCTACCAGACGCAGGAGCTCGGCCGGCACCTGCGCGATGCGCTGACATCGCTCGGCACGCCGATCGTGTACGAGGCGGCGACCGATCATCTCGATCCCGGAGCGCTGGAGCAATCCGGTGCGCGCGTGGTGATCGTGAATCTCGATCCGGCGCTCGAAGCGCACCTCGACGAGGTCTATGGCCTGCTCGAAAACGACCGCTACAGCGTCGTCTTCAACGACGCCCAGGTCTCGAGCGAGCTTTCCGGGTGGGACCAGGCGCGCTGGGCGCGCCACCTCGCCGCGAAAATCATGGGCGCCGTCGACATCGATCCGCCGCGTCCCGAAGGCGCGGAGTCGATCCCGACGCCGGTTCCCGTTGTTGCGCAAGCGCATGCGCCAAGTGCGCCCGCGTTCGAAGAACCCGAAGTCGACGAAATCGAGATGGTTTCCGAACCCGACGCGGGATACGACACGCGGCTCAGATCGATCGTCGATAGCGCAGCCGATGAACCGGCCGCCATGTCCACCGGAACGGGCAATCCGTCGGACATGCTCGAATCGCGCTACGACGAGATGAACCAGCCGGCCACCGCGGCGTATCCGTCTGCGGCGCCGCCACCCGCCGACGAATTCGACTTTTCGACGCTCGAGGCACTCACCGCGACGCCGTCGCCACCGCCCGCCACGACATCCGCGACACCGGCATTCCTCGACGAATTTCTCGACGATGAATCGCCAGCACGCGAACCCGAGCTTGCCGGCGAGCCGCTGCACGCAGCCGACACTGCGGACGAAGGCGAACCGCACATCGAAGAAATTTCCGAGACCAGCCTCGAAGCCGATCCGGATCTCGAAGTGTTCGATCTCGACGCGCTGGACAAACTGTTCGGCGAAGAACCCGCGGATGAGATTGCGAACACGCCCGTCCCGACTCACGCTGAAGCCGCGCCGATCGACGTCGACGTGGGCGATCTCGGAGATCTGGATCCGATAGCGTCGATACAGGCGAACGGCAGCGCGCCCGATGCGA